>CAYRRJ010000050.1:0-7992 GCA_964426645.1 uncultured Campylobacterales bacterium
ATGCTCCGATATTTACTCTCTCCTGATGAAATTGATCTCCTTTATATGTCTTTATATAACAAATAAGCTATTGTCTTGAAAATTAAAATATGAATTTAAATTGTTAGAATAAATATGATAAATAAAATTACATGGAATATGAATAAATTATTTATTACCAAATGTGTTAATAAGCAATTTAAGTATTTATCATTTTATTTTTTTGTATATTTTTTATATAAGCTTATAATCATCTCTTCCTTCATGCTTTTTATAAACACCTAGATATTTTATCTCTTTTGCAAAATATTTTAATTCATCAAGGGCAAGCTTCAATCTTTTTTCATCCGGATGTGCTTCTATATCTATATGGAATCTACTAACCTGCAATGAGCCTGTCATAGAGTAACTTTCAAGTTTGAGAAGATTTACACTGTTTGTAGCAAATCCTCCCAAGGCTTTATATAAAGCTGCAGGGATATCTCTAACGTGAAAAATCAGGGATGTTATATATTGATTGCCAGGAATGAATTCTGGAATGGTTTTTTCTCTAGATAAAATAATAAATCTTGTAACATTACCTTCCAAATCTCCAAAATATTCTTTTAGAATTTCCAAATCGTATAGTTTTGCTGCTAGTTTTGAAGCTATGGCACCGTAGTGTTTGTCATTCTTCTCTTTTATCTCTTTGGCTGAACCGGCAGTATCGAATTTTGCAACAGCAATTAAATTAAGATCAATTATATTTTTATAGCATTGGGCCAGAGCCTGAGGATGAGAGGCTACATATTTTATATCTTTTATGGTAGAGCCTTTTATACCGAGAAGACAGTGGTTTACAGGTTCAAAATGTTCATCTACAATAAAAAGAGATGATTTTGGAATCAGTCTGTATATCTCTTCAACTCTGCCAGCAGTTGAGTTTTCAACGGGTATCATTGCAAAATCTGCTGTTTTGTTTTCTACAAGTTTCATAGCTTTTTCAAAACTTTCACATGCTATGGATATGGATTTTGGAAAAGCATTTTTGCATGCCAAATGTGAGTATGCTCCTTCAACACCCTGATAAGCTATGATTTTGTCATTCATAAAATTCCTTTGTTTGTTATTTATAGTTTGTATGCTAAAACAAAATTATATAGAATTATAGTATAATCATGCTTATGAATAATAATAACAAAGCCATATTATTAGCTCTTTTGGCAGTTTTGCTTTGGTCCAGTGTAGCTACAATTTTTAAATTGACATTAAGATATTTTTCTCCTTCTGTTATGCTTTTTTATTCTATAGTATTTTCAATTTTATCTATTTTTACTGTTTTAGTTTTTCAAAAGAAGATTCATCTGATTTTTAGTTATAACAAGAAAGAGTATTTTACATTGGCCTTGTTGGGGTTGATCAATCCTACACTTTATTATCTTGTTTTGTTTAGAGCTTATGATATTTTGCCGGCACAGGAGGCTCAGCCTATTAATTATACATGGGCACTAATGTTGACCTATTTATCTGTTTTTATATTAAAAAGAAAAATTGGCGTTTATGATTTTTTGGCAGGAATCATATGTTATTTTGGAGTTTTTATCATATCAACACACGGGAATTTGTTAGACTTTGAATTTACATCTTCAAAAGGAGTATTTTTAGCTGTTTTTTCGACTTTTTTATGGTCTATTTACTGGGTTTACAGTACCAAACTTTCTGTAGAACCCGTAGTTGGACTGTTTATCAATTTTTTATTTGGTTTTTTGTTTGTATCTGTTTATTTTATTGTGTTTGGTTATCATTTGACATTTGATATATATGGTTTTATGGGATCATTTTATATAGGAATGTTTGAAATGGGTTTGACTTTTGTACTTTGGCTTTTTGCTATGAAGTTGACGAGCAGTAGTTCCAAAGTTGCAAATTTGATTTTTTTGTCACCGTTTTTATCCTTGATATTTATACATTTTATTTTGAAAGAAGATATTAGAACCTCAACTTTTGTGGGATTGTCTATGATAATTTTCGGCTTAATATTGCAACAGAAAAAAGGCAAAGTTAATAAAACTTAATGTATAATACAAGCCCGAAAAGATGCGCCCATAGCTCAGCTGGATAGAGCACTGGTTTGCGGTACCAGCGGTCAGAGGTTCGAATCCTCTTGGGCGCGCCATCTACTCTTTGAAACTCTCTTCGTATAGAAGATAGGGTGTTAGTTTCATCCCAAGATTTTCATATAGTTTTTGTGACTCTTTGTCATTTTTATCTACATACAGTCTTAAACCGCATACTTCATTGTGTTCTTTTGCCAGGGATTTTGCTTTGTCATATATGGCATCATGAATTAATTCCTCCTTTTCGATATGATTTGTATAAATTCCCTGAATACAGTAATATGCTCCATTATTCCAGTCACTCCATTCTCTGGTTATCATAGTTTGTCCTACTATCTTACCATCTATTTCTGCAACTATATAAAAACCGTTGTTGAATCTGGAAAAAACTTGATGGACCCCCTCTTTTGTTGTTTGTAGATTTAGATTTTTATCTGTAATTTTTTTTGCATATATAACATTGAACCTGGCAATCTCTTCTGCATCGTCTCTGGTTGCTATTCTTACTTTTATATTCATAATCTTTCTCCTTTGTTTTCTAGGATTATTTCAATTATCTTTTCAGCTCCGTCAGGAGATATCTCTGTTTTGAGACCTTTGGAAATTTTATCCAGTTTTAGCTTTATAATATCTTCGTATATTTGATTAGTATTGAGATTATCTTCTCTTCTTAAAAGGGCCAGATTTTTATCAGAAAGAGTTTTTGCATTGTAGTATTGATGGTCACCGGCAGCATAGGGATATGGTATAAAAAGAGAAGGGATGCCCATGGCAGTCAGCTCCCATAGGGTACTGGCACCTGAACGACTGACAGCAAAATCAGCAAGTTTCAGTTTTTCTATAAGATTTGGATAGAAATCAAAAACATCAGCTTTGATATTATTTTCCTGGTAAAATTTTTTAACTTTCAGGTATTCGTTTTTACCGCTTTGATGTATTATTTTTATACCGTTTTTTGCAAGTTTGGGTGCCATTTGTATAGCCATATTGTTTATGGCTTTAGAGCCCTGTGAACCTCCAAGAAAAATTATGGTTTTTAACTCTTTTATTTCTCTTTGGTTTTGAAAGAAAATTGAATCTACAGGATAGTCTTTTACTTTTGATTTTTTATCATAAGAGCTGAAAAACTCTTTGGCAAAAGGTCTTAAAATTTTGTTCAGTTTTCCGACGGCGGCATTTTGTTCATGTATATATAGTTTTGTATTTGAAAACAGTGTGGCAAAAGAAGCCGGAGCAGCAGAGTATCCTCCTACACATATAACTTTGGTTACTTTATAATTTTTAAAAATTTCTTTACATGTAAGGGATGATTTAAGTATGTTGTTAAGAGATTGAAATTTTTTTATGCCTTTTTTATTGACAACACCTTGAGAATCCAAGAAATATTTTTGTGCAAAACCTGTTTCTTCCTCAAACCAGTTTTTATCCTGTCCGTTCGTAGAGCCTATATATAGTGGTTCAATTCCATAACGGTTCAAAGTATTTTTAAGTACTCTGGCTATTGCCAGATGTCCTCCTGTCCCTCCTCCTGTTATCGCTATCATATTACCTCTTTTTAAAGATTTGCTTTTTTACTTACCATAAGTACCATACCTATTCCGACACTTAAAGCCAACAAAGAGCTTCCTCCATAACTTATAAAAGGTACGGCTATACCTTTTATAGGTGTCAGTGAGGTAATTCCATATGAATTCATCAAAAATGAAAATACTATCAATAAGCCAATTCCAAGGGAGAATAGATAATATACTCTATTTTTACTTCTGTTTGATATTTTAAAAATTCTGTAAACTATTAGAAATATTGAAACAGTGATTATACTAAGACCTATAAATCCTATCTCTTCCGAGATTCCGGAAAGAACAAAATCTGTATGTACTTCACTAAGGAAACCCAGTTTAAACAATCCTGAACCTGCTCCTTCTCCAAATATCCCTCCGTGGTTTATGGCATTTAGAGAGTGTGAAATCTGATATGGTTCAGGAGCATTATCTACTCTTAATACATCTGCCATACTTTTTGGTAGATAATCCAGAATCATGTTTTGTATAGTTCCCCACCACACTTTTATACGAAGAATTCTATGTTCTGATGTAAAAATTGCTATTGAGAAAACTATAACCGAAGCTATAATGGCCAGCATAAAGAGTCTTAGGCTGGTTCCTGCAAAAAATGCCATAACAGCAAGTGTCAGAGCCAACACAACAACCTGACCTAAATCGTTTTGCATTATGGCAATAAGATAAATGACCAGTATAAATACTGCGACATAAGGAAGAATAAGTTTTATCTCCTCTTTTAGAGATTTTTTCTTTGCATCGAGTTTTCTTGCAAAGCTCCAGGCCAGAAAATATACGAAACCTATTTTAAAAAACTCAACAGGTGCAAAAGAGAAACCGGGAAGTCTTATCCATCTCTTTGCTCCTCCCGCTGATGTTACCAGAGATTCCGGCAGATAGTGCATAATACCCATTAAAAAAAGACATGATAAGAAAATTGTAAATCCTATATATGTTAGAAATTTATCAGGATCCAGTTGTGAAAGAAGCCACATAATCAGTATGGACATCATACCTACGCCAAATTGTCTTACAAAAAAATGCAGTTCACTGTATCCAAAAAATATATTTGTAAATACCGGTAAAGATAATGAAAATACTATACCTACAAATATACAAAAAGAGCTTAAAATAAATAGTGTTTTATCAGTTGTCATAATAATATATTAACAAAATTGCTCTTACAATGTTATAAACCGGGGAAAATCGTTTCTGATAAGAGAGTTTGTTTAAAAACAGGAATGATTTTTGCTTATAAATGTGCAGAAATAATTAAAATAAAAATGAGGATAAGATGTCTTTTGAAATAAGCAGAGCTCACTCTTTTTTAGCACAGGCAATGAATGGCAGATCACTCAGACAAGAGTTGATATCCAGTAATATAGCGAACATTGACACACCTTTTTACAAAGCCAGAGATGTAGATTTTGAAACTGCTTTGCAGGAGGAATCTAGAAGAATTTACGGTTATAGGAACAAAGAATTAAAGATGGCAAAAACGGATGATTTGCATTTGGATGGTTATAAGGAAACAGATATCTCAAAGTCCACTATATATCTAAGAGACGGGCATATGGCAAGAAACGACGGAAATACTGTTGATCTTGATGTTGAAACAACAGAGCTTAGTAAAAATGCAGTTATGTATAGTGCTTTAACTTCTGCTTTGAAAAAAGACAGTATGCTTTTTAGAAGTGTACTTGATGCCTCTGCAAAAGTATAAAGGATAGGATATGGCTTTTTTAAGTAATTTTGATATAAGTGGATATGGATTGTCGGCTCAGAGATTCAGAATGAATATCATCAGCTCAAACATAGCTAATGCAAATACAACAAGAACAGATGAGGGAGGACCCTATAGAAGAAGGGAAGTTGTTTTTAAAGCGGTTGATTTTGACAGAGCGTTAAATAACGAAATAAACAGTGAAAACAACATGCTTGAATATGAAAATCCATTGGATGATTCATTCTTGCAAACTGATGCAAAACCTGCTATAATGAGCGTTGTTGTAGATAAGGTTGTAAGAGATGAAAGTGATTTTAAAATGAAATATGACCCATCTCATCCGGATGCCAACAAAGACGGATATGTAGCTTATCCGAATATAAATCCTGTTATAGAGATGTCAGATCTCATTGAGGCTACGAGAGCCTATCAGGCAAATGTGGCAGCTTTTCAAAGTGCTAAAACCATGGCACAGAGTGCTATTGATATTTTAAGGGGATAATTAGATGCAAAACAGCAGCATTGATAAAATATCATCATTAAACAGTCTGGAAACAGCAAATAAAAGTTCCCAAAAGTCATCTTCAAAAGATTTTTCCAAAATTTTAAATGAGAGTTTGGGAGAAGTTAACAGATTGCAACAAAAAAGTGAAAAAGCGATGAGTGATTTGGCAACAGGAGAAGTGAAAGATTTGCATCAAGCAGCAATAGCAATTGATAAAGCCGAACTTAGTATGAAGATGATGCTGGAAATAAGAAACAAAGCATTAAATGCGTATAAAGAGATTTCAAGAACTCAAATGTAAGACTAACTCTTTATGCACCATAATGATTCAAATAAAAAAAAGATAATCTTTCTATTTTTTATTGTTACTTTGGGTTTTTTGCTCTTTTTGGGAGCTTCATTTTATTGGGCTACAGTTGATAGGAAACTTCCAAGTCTGACCCGTAAAGAAGTTAATCATGCATTAAGAGGTGATATCGTTAGCAGTGACGGATTCAGGATTGCGACGAGTCAAAAACTTTATAAAGTTACATTAGATACCAGAAATCTTGATCCTGATAAAAAAGAGTTATTTATAAATCTGTATTCTCTATACAGTGGAGATAACCCGAAAAAAGTTTTAAAAATCATAAATTCAAACTTTGGACATGTTGTTCTATCCTATAAAATAGATTCAAAAAAAGCAAAATATCTAAAAGAGTTGGCAAGGAAGCTTTTTTCTTTAAGAGTTTTTGTAAGTTATGAGAATCCGAAAACAAAAACATCATTTTTACATGGCATGAATATAATCGAAAGTGGAGAAAAAAGGCTATATCCTGCTGTTGATATATTAACTCCTGTTATCGGATATGTCAGAAAGATAGAAAAAGACGGTATAACGAAAGTTACAGGGGTGAAAGGTCTTGAAAAATATTATGAGGATAATCTTATTGCTATCCAGGATTCCATTCTTTTTGGTAACAGAGATATTTCAGGTGTAATTATAAGAGATAGAAACAGCAGATATCAACAGGCAATTGACGGGTTTAATATAAGATTAAATATATCATTAAAAATTCAGAAGATTATTGAAAAAATACTGGATAGAAACAAGGATGAACTGCAGGCCAAAGAGATTATAGCAGGGGTTATGGATAGTAAAAACGGATATGTACTGGCATTGGCCAGTAGTAACAGATATAATCCTGATTTTATAAAGAGGAAAGATTATGCCTCTTTAAATGTAACAGCTACAGAGTATGCATATGAACCGGGTTCTGTTATGAAGTCCATTACTTTTGCACTTTTGTTAAAAGAAAATAAAATCAATCCTTACGATTTGATAAGAATATTTGGCGGTAGATACAAGCTTGGAAAAAATATTATAAGAGATTCACATAAGTATGAATGGTTGAGTGCAGAAGATATAATAGTTCATTCCAGTAATGTTGGAATTGCCCAGATAGCTCAAAACTTGGATAATTTTCAATTTTATCAAGGTTTAAAAGATTTTGGATTTTCTTTAAGAAGTGGAATAGATTTGCCTTATGAAGCAAGAGGTGAAATTCCTCCTTTGTATAAATTTAAATCAGAGGTTTATAAAGCATCAGTTGGATATGGTTATGGTATGAGAGCAACTTTTATGCAAATTTTAAAGGCATATAATGTTTTTAACAATAACGGTAAAATGTTGATACCTAAAATCGCAAAAAGTTATTTTTCTCCTGAAACGGGAGAAGTTGATTTTGAAAAACCTCCTTTTAAACAGGTGATTCCTGTGTCAGTTGCAAAGAGAATGAAAAAGATTCTTATCAAAACTGTGCAAAAAGGTACAGGTAAAGCAGCTGTTTTTGAAGGTCTTGAAATAGGTGGTAAAACAGGGACTGCCAAAATAGCAAGTCACGGAGGTTACTCCAAAGTGTATAACAGTTCTTTTTTTGGTTTTGCCAATGATAAAAAACAAAGATTTACAATAGGTGTTTTAGTCCGAGAGCCTAAGAAAAAGTACTACTATTATGCCTCTTTGACAGCAGTTCCTGTGTTTAAAGAGATAGTAGATGCACTGGTAGAGGAGGGTTTGTTAAACCCAACTCTTTATTAACTGATGTTACGCACCATATGATATGCATAGTGACTTTAGTGATGCTT
>CAYRRJ010000051.1:0-6182 GCA_964426645.1 uncultured Campylobacterales bacterium
TTTAAGCATTTGAGAGTAGGTTATGTCTTTGTACGGGGTTCCTTTTGGAATGATTTTATTAATTACTGCATTTAAAGCTAAAATACTAGCTAACAAAGTAGTTACATTTATACCATATTGTGGCAGATCAAACGGAGCGAAAAATACTCCTTGAATCAAAAGGCCCAAAGCCAAACCAAAAGCTGCCGGAGCTACTCCGAAAATCAAAAATATCGTAGTTCCGAGTATCAAATGGACTTCACTCACACCTACAGGATAGTGCGGCAAAACTTCAAAACAGCAAAAAACGATGATTGTTGCCAATAATGTCTTTAAAACAAATGAAATCAAACCGTTATCTTTTATATTTTCCCAAGCAAGTTTCGCACTTACTCCTAAAACTCCTACTGCCGTAGAGTAACCAAGTAGCATCTTCGCACCACTTACAACACCTGCTTCTATATGCATATTTTTCTCCTAATAGATATCTTTATTTTCATTTTAGCAAATTATGGATAAAACTCTTAACAGAGCCGATAAAAACTTTTACTTTTGTAAATTCAAAACTGATTGATTAAAGGCGGGTCTCTTGAAGGCAGGCTACACTCATAAGCTTTTTTATGATAGAGCATATTTGTCTCTATTTTTGAAAGTCTCCAAAGGGTGGAGTACATAGCGATAACCGAGAGTTTAAAATACCTCTTCTTGTAGCCTCTTAGATTTTTCATAGATTAATAATATCATAAAAAAGATAAAACTAAAAAGCCTTCATATTCAGTTTTAAATCAGGAGATATTTTTTTGATATCCAAATCTCTGTCTTGTGAAATTTTACCTATTTTTTCAAGGGTATCTCCCTCTGTATTTTTAAAAAGATAATCACCACTATTCATTTTTCTTATGAGTTTTAAAGCATATTTTACTTCTATCTGTGACAAATCAACCTTTTTGTTATTTTTAAATTTAATCATTATATTACTTTTAGAGTTAAACTCTTGACCATTAGAGTAAGCATAATATTGTATTTTCTCACTGTTTTGAACTCTGTTGTTAATATTGTCTTTTCTAATTGTATAAACAATTTTTTCTGTCATTTTACCATTTCTGACAATCTTCAACACTGATTTTTTCAAGACATTGCTTGGTAGGTGCAAAGCTTTATTATTTCCATATAAACAACCGGTTAAAAACAGTACCAAAAACAGATATAAAACTTTTTTCATAATATATAATCTCCTAATATCCAAATACTTCAAAATCTATACTCTGCAAACTTCCATTGTTATCTGCAACTATATCCTCTATTTTCAGTGTCCACTCTCCACTGCTTCTTTCTCCATAAAAAGCAACACTTCCATATCTAAATCCTGTTGACATATCATAGTTGTCACATCTGTTTCCCAAACATCCACTGTTGTTTCCAAGCATCAATCTTGTTGTTGTACCAGACGGAGAAGTAAGATATATTTCCAAATCAGAAGGATTTGTATGGTTAGAATATACAGTAACTCCTATCCACTCTATAGTTTTATCTTCATTGATATTAAAAGTATAAGAGATACCATTTGTATCATTATCGGGTATATCTATATCAGTTGGATCAAAACTCTCTGTAAAAGTACCACCCGAAGGCAAAGAGATATAACTGTTTTTACATTCATTTATCATGGCTTTTGTATTTATCAAACCAAATCCATAATCAACACTGTGATGAAATCCCGCACCATTTGTAACCCAACTAGAGTTGAAACTATCTATCTTAATAGCATTTTTAGCCATCAGATACTTAACATCTCTCCATCCCAAATCAGGACAGGCTTCCAAAACCAAAGCCAAAGCTCCTGCTACCATAGGGGTTGCCGCACTTGTTCCGTTCATTGCATAAGTGTAGTTGTGATTAACATCTTCATCCCAAGTAGGCAAAGAATCATCTTCGGTACCCGAAACAATCGTAGTCCCTATGGTCGGAGAATCATTATAGTAATTACCGCTATACGCCGAAATAAATAGATTTGATCCGGGAGATGAATAAGATGCATAAGTATTGTTGTTTTCCAATCCTGCAACTGTTATCACATAAGGATTTGATGCAGCATAAGAGAGTCCTGAATCATGTCTTATATCTCTGTAATTTCCTGCAGCTTTAACAAACAGTTTGCCTTTTGCCTCTCCGTTTACAATTCTCAGATTTTCCGCACCGTATTTCATCAAATCTTCATATAGTGTTTCACTATCTGCATAACCAATACCCCAACTATTGCTGGATACAGCTATTTTACCATTTGGATCATTCTTTGTCCAAACTTCTTCCAATTCACTGGCAGACTGATATCCCAACCAGTTACTACCGGCTATTTTTGCAAAAGGAGCAACACCTCTAACACCCTTACCATTAAATGCTCTTGCTGCAGCTATTCCTGCACACATAGTACCATGAATTCCTGTTTCTACCGGAGCACCCATAGCAGGGATACTGGAATCACGAGAGAGTGTTAAATCTACATTATCTTTTAAATCTTCATGATTTGAATCCACCCCGGTATCAACAATCTGGATGACAATTGGGTCTCCGTTGTTGTATCCCATGTAGTAGTGGTATATATCGGTTAAATTCAAATCATTACCTTCGATTGTCAAAGATGCCTCATAAGGATTTACTTGCGTTCCCAAACTTCTAATATGCCACTGCTTGTCAAAAAATTGATCGCTTATAGAAGAAGTTGAACTCTCTAATCCATCTATTTCTCCATCACCATCCTCATCATCACTATTTGGATTCATACCAAGATACTCTTCTATATCATCAGGAATATAGTCATTATCGGCATCTACATTAGATACTGTAAAAGTATCATTTACACTAAGTCCGTTTGATGTTGCTCTCACAGTTATTATAGAAAAGCCATATACTGATGTATCAAATGTTAAATTTAAGTTGTTTCCTTCTATAGATGCGCTAACCAAAGATTCATTTGAATTAGAAAGAACTATTTTGGTAATATTGCTATCATCATCGTCACTGTCTGTAAAAACATTGGTTAAATCAACGGTTAAAGAAGTTGAATTCATATCAAGTAAAATATCTGCTATAGGATTTATAACTACAGGAAGTGCACTGTTCACTCTACTCTCTGAAAGGTCTATATCAACAGGCAATGTCAGATTATTATCATAAAGTCTATTTGAAGTTTGATACATTGCATCATCTATAAGCATCTGATATTTGCTAAAAAGTGTTATATCATTTGATATATTTGACAGACTGTTATCCAAATCATCTATAAATGATTGTATATAATTTATTTTATCTGTGGAAATATTAAAATTTAATCTGTTAAAAATCCATGTTATATTTATATCACTATTTTTTGTTTCATAAATCTCATCAGCCAAAACCTTTGTTACGCTATCTGATCTCACACCGACACTTTCAATCAAACTCCTTGTTTGTGCAAGTTTCTGGGATATCGCAAATATATCTCTATTTGACATAGGATCTGAATTTAACTCATCAACAGTTATTCCCAATGATGAAGCAATATCTCTTTCTATATTTGAGAGATTTGAAGAAGTTTTCTCATTTGAATCCTGAAAAACCATAGAAACCAAATCACTAAGAGGGGAAATTATAAAAGAATTATTTCTAAGATTTAAATCAACACTGATTATTTTTCTCAACCTTTTTTTAAAATCTTTTTTTACCGCCGTATCAAACCCTCCGTCAGATATCACACAGATAAGAGAATTTGATATACTATCAAACTGGAATTTACCCAAAGAATCTGTATTTGTCACTTTTTCATTTATATCACATAAACCATTTAGATTTATATCCAAACAAACTTTTGAATCACTTATATATCCGTCAGCAGAAGTACCATTTAGAGTTGTAGAAGAGGAGCTGGAAACTATCCTGTCTCCTCCACCGCCGCCACCTCCACAACCAAAAAACAAAACAGCCACAATAACAGACAATATAATATATACAATTTTTTTCACTATCTACCACCAACTAATAATCTATAAGAATTAAAATGTTATGATTTTATCTAACAAAATATAAAAAAGAGGTAATAACATGCAATACCCAAATTGTCCGAAATGTAACGGCGAATATGTATATGAAGACGGTGAACTTTTGATTTGTCCCGAATGCGGATACGAGTTTTCAAAAAATGATACCAAAGAAGAAGAGTTGGTTGTAAAAGACGCAAACGGCAATATCCTAAAAGACGGAGACAGCATAACAGTTATAAAAGATTTGAAACTAAAAGGAAGCTCAAGCGTCATAAAAGTCGGCACTAAAATCAAAAATATCCGTCTAGTCGAGGGTGATCACAATATAGACTGCAAAGTTCCAGGTATCGGAGCTATGGGCTTAAAGTCTGAATTTGTTAAAAAGATTTAGTTTTATATCATTCAAAATCTTAATTGCTATCAATGTTAAAACTGTACCGATTATAATCGAAAGGCTTATATGCTCTTTTAAAAAAACCGCACTCAAAACGATGGCGGAAATCGGCACCAAAAAGATAAAGGAGCTAACCTCACTAGCTCCCAATCTCTCTATCCCCAAAAAGTAGATACTGTTTGCAAATGTAGTTGCCAAAATCGATATAGTGGCTATATTGAGATAAAAAACAGCATCAAACTTTTGATACTCCAGAGCTTTTAAATCTACAAAAAATAGTAAATCGAAAACTACGGTTACGATATAGAGATAAAATGTAAAAACCAAAGGAGAGATTTTTGTCGATTTTGAGCTTATTATCGTCAATATCGGCCATAAAATCGATGCTATAATAAAATACAGATTCTGAGGTACTAAAATCTCCTCTTTGTTAAATTCCCACACATTTAGCATACTCATAACGCCTATCGCTCCCAAAACAAGGGCAAATATATCTTTTTTCGTAATCTTTTTATCTCCTAAAACAACCAAAAATATAAAGGTATTGATGGGTATCAAAGTAGTCACGAAGGCTCCGCCCAAAGATGCCGTACCGTATTTGGTGCCGAGAAAAAAGTACTTCATATATGCTATAAAGACAACAGCTGAGAGCAAAACCAATCCGAAACTTTTCAAATCGATCTTAAAAGATTTTTTTAAATAAAAGATTATCGGTATCATCGTCACTGCCGTAATACCAAATCTAAAAAATATCATCTCAAATTCATCTATATAGCCGGAGAGAACTTTTGCATTCACCCAAGAGCCTCCCCAAGCAACCATAGAAAAAAACAGAGCAACATAAAAGATCGATTTAGAGTTGTTTTGCAAATTTCCACCTTTTTTTAGCGAAAGTATAGTCTATTTTTCTTATAAAATATAGAATAAAATTGCTATAGGGCATCTCTAAAAACCTACATATCTCATAGCTATATAGGTTTTTAGAGATGCCCTATAACAAAACTATACTGTCAGATTTCATCGTTTTTGGCGTATATCCATAAATCTTTTTAAAATATCTGCTAAAATGGGATTGATCGTTAAATCCAACCTCAATACTGGCTTGCGAGATGGAAGAGCCCTCCAGTATCTTTTTTGTAGCTTTATGCAGTCTTTGCATAATTATATAGTTATGTGGAGTTATACCAAGAGAGTTTTTAAAAACTCTCAAAAAGTGGTATTTGCTTATGTTCATCTCTCTTGCCAACTCTTCAAGAGATATATTTGTATCTAAAGAGTCGTGAATGTACTCCAAAGAGTGCTTTATAACTTTTTTGCTGTCGAAAAAATCGTTATACTCCTTAGTAGATTGTGTGTAGTTTTTAATCAAATACGAAAGAGCTTCTATGAGATTTGTCTCTATCTCCATAGTATCTTTTCTTTGATATACACTCAAAAACAATCTATTTAAAAGCCCAAACAATTCAAAATCATCTATGATATGACTTCCAAAAATCGGCATCTTTTTTTCATAAAAAATTTGCTCGTATATATCTACCAAAAGCTCGATTTTGGGATAAAAGTTGGTATAGCTCCAACCACTCGAAAATCCTCCGTGAAGCTCATAAGGATTTAAAACTCTGGTAGTATATCTGTAAGTGTGATAAGTCTTGCCCTCATTTACGGATTTAAAAACACCTCTGTAAGTTATACCGATAATGTAAGTATCGTGAAAATGCTTATCAAAACTCTCATCACTTTGTTTTATATTTTCAAAAATAGTATTTTTTAAACTCAACATACTATAATTTTAT
>CAYRRJ010000051.1:6192-7982 GCA_964426645.1 uncultured Campylobacterales bacterium
AACAATAACAAGCACTACAAAAATAATCACAACAGGAGAGTATTGCCTGAAAAATGTCAATCTTGTACAAAAAATACAAAATTTAACCCTGATGGAGCTAAAAAAATATAAAAGATGATTTTATAGCCTAAATAGGTACTTCCATATTCAAAAAAAGTAGAATTTTTATGAATTTGGAAGCGTGGAGAATGTTATGGAATTATTTGGGGTATAGAATAAAATTGCTTTTTTTAGTATCATTATATTATGAAATCTATCTGTATATCCGCAATCTCATCAAATCAGGGAAAAACTCTGCTTAGTATGGCACTTTTACACCGCTACAAAAAGAGTGTAAGAGCTTTCAAAATAGGTCCGGATTTCATAGACCCTCAATTTCACGAAGCTATTTGCAAAACTCCCAGCATCAATCTCGATACCTTTTTGATGAACGAAGAGCAGGTGAAGTGGCTCTACTCAAGATACAGCGACAAAGAGTTTTCCATACTAGAGGGTGTTATGGGATTTTATGACGGAGATGACAAAGGCTGCTCGGCTCATAGTATAAGCTCTCTTTTGGATGTTCCCACCCTCTTGGTGCTTGACGGAAGCGGTTCGTACATAACGGTAAGTGCCGTT
Organism: uncultured Campylobacterales bacterium; assembly: GCA_964426645.1. Taxonomy (GTDB): domain Bacteria; phylum Campylobacterota; class Campylobacteria; order Campylobacterales; family Sulfurospirillaceae; genus CAYRRJ01. Next base: position 6,811 of record CAYRRJ010000051.1, read on the forward strand.
TTGCACGGATTGAAAGGCTATATGAAAAACAATACTATAAAAGGTGTCGTTTTAAACAAAATCTCCTCCAAAACTCATTATGAGATGATAAAAGATAGAATTACGAGGGATTTTAAAGACTCTATAAAAGTCTTAGGCTGGATAGAAAAAGATCTAGAAAGCATCAAAAGCATACACCTAGGACTAGATCTAAGAGAGTTAAACGAGCACAAACTAGAAGAGATTTCAAACGAAACTCTAAAACATATAGATTTAAAGACCCTAGAAGAGATTGCAAAAGTGGAGAAAAAGGAGATAAGCAACTATCCTTTTGACGCCGTAGCAAAACAGGATAAATTTCTCACCATAATCAAAGACGAAAACTTCTCCTTTTTGTATCACGATAATTTGGTCTTTTTAAAGGAGATATTTAAAAAAGTTGAAATCATAAGTGCCAAAAATGATGAAACGATAGATGAAAAATGCGATGCAGTAATGATTCCCGGAGGTTACATAGAGATAGACGATTCATACAAAAAAATGGGCAAATTCAAAACCTCACTAATAGAGCATGTCAAGAGAGGAGGATTTGTCTATGCCGAGTGTGCGGGGCTTATATACCTCTCAAACAAAATCGATGACAAACCTATGAGCGGTCTTTTGAATATGGATTTTAAACTAAACGACAAAAGAGTAAGGCTTGGTTACTATTATAGTGATTTGGGATTGAAAGGTCACGCATTTCACTACTCAAGCCCTATAAATCCCCCAAGAGGAGAGCACAAACTCTCCAAAACCGAAGACTTTAGCAACGCTACATTTGGAGCTTGGAGAGACGGCAGAGTCTATGGCACATACTTACATGTAACGCTAAGAAATAATATGCAAAAATTAGGAAAATATTTTGGAATTAACAATGAAAAACTTTAAACTGCAAAATCCGCCCATAAACAGAGGTGCCGACATATCAGTAAAATCTTTTGAGATGATAAAAGAGGAGCTTAAAAACTATCCAAAAACTAAAGAATTCTCAAATGACGAAATTGAAGTCATCTCAAGACTCATTCACACTACCACCTGCTTCAAAGAGGTGCTTGAAAATATCTATTTTTCTCCAAATTCGATCGAAAATATCAAAAATCTTTTGCAAAACAGAGCCAAAATCATAGTGGATGTCAATATGATAAAAGTAG
>CAYRRJ010000052.1:0-7945 GCA_964426645.1 uncultured Campylobacterales bacterium
CTCCTCTTTGTCTCTGTCATATATGATATCAACTCCGGCTATATCAAGTCCTGTGGCTTTGGCAGCTCTTTTTGCCAAATCCACAAGCTTGTCATCAGCCTCTCTTAAAAAAATACTCCCTCCGCTTGTTATATTTGTCCTCCAGTCATCTTTCGGAGCCCTTCTTCCATAGCAGGAAATAAATTCACCGTCCACTATATCCACTCTAAAATCGGTACCATCATAATTGATAAATTTTTCAACATAAAAAAATCTCAAATCGGCTTGATTTAAAAACGGCATCAAAATATCCAGAGTATCTTCACTTTCAATCTTCGTAAGACCTACTCCTCCCCAACCGTCCACAGGCTTATAAACCATCTTCTTCCACTTTTGCATAATAACTTTTAGATATCTGCTGTCATCTCTGTGGCAAAGTTCAAACTCCGTAGAAGATACCCCGTTTTGTTTAAGTTTGAAAGATGTCTGAAACTTATCTTCCGTTAATACAAACGCATCGTAACTATTAACCGTAGGCATCAAAAAATTTATAATTTTATAAAGATACATCTGATACTGTGTCTGCTCTCCCGCATTGTACGAGAAAAACAGATCCAAATCATTCATCAGAAAATCATCTATATAGATTTTATCATTTTTTGCCACAGCATATCTGAGATTCAAGCCTGTTTTTGACTCTATACCTCTCTCTTTAAGCTTAGAAACAAGTTTTTTTTCAATCTCATCACCACCGCCATTTTGATACATCCAGATACCTACTTTTTGGGACATGATAACTCCTGTGTATAAGTTGTAATATTATACAAAAAAAGTATGAAAGATAGTATTAAAGGTTATTTATTAACTTTTAAAGTATATAATTACAATAAAAAAACGAGGAGCAAATCATGAAAAAAGTTTTTTTATTGGCTGTATCTTTGATTTTCGTATCATCTTTAATAGCAGGCACAATCTCATTTACAGAAAGAGTTAGAGTTATCAAAAGCACTCCCGAGTACAGAACTGTAACCAAAAGAATCCCCTACCAAGAGTGCTGGGATGAAAGAGTTCCTGTAAATCAGGGAAATACCGACGAAACGGTAGGATCTCTTATAGGCGGAGTTGCCGGAGGAATTTTAGGTAATCAGATAGGCGGGGGAAGTGGCAAAACAGCTGCAACTGTCGGAGGTGCTATTATAGGAACTCTTGTAGGTAAAAATCTTGCCTCCAACTCAAACTCTACTCCAACATACAAAACTCAAAGAAAATGTGTAACAAAATATGAAGAGAGGACTTCGGATAAATTTGCAGGTTATAGAAATATAGCAAGATATAAAGGAAGAACCATTACAAAATACAGCAACGAGCCGTTGAATTATATAAATGTAAATGTAAGAGTTACATACTAGAGGAGAACTCCTCTAGTATTTTCTCACATATCTTCTGTCATATTTTATATTGTTACTGTTTGTACTGCTAAAAGTTCCTAGTTCGGCTTTTAACTCTTCAAGTCTTGCCACTCTATCTTCGGTACTTGGATGAGTTCTAAAAAGATCAGCCATAGAGATATTTTTACCGCTTAGCGGATTTACTATAAACATATGGGCTGTCGTGGTATCCGCTTCGCTTAGCGGAATTCTTTTAGCGTAATTTTCCAACTTCAAAAGAGCGCTTTGAAGCCACTCCGGATGTCCCGTAAGCCTTGCTGCTCCCTCATCCGCTAGATACTCTCTGCTTCTGCTTATACTCATCTGTATAATCATAGCCGCTATAGGCAAAACAATAGCCAAAAGAAGCATAACTATCGGATTTCCACCCTCTTCTCTGTCTCTTCCGCCACCGAAAAACGCACCCCACTGCATCATATTTGCTATAAATGAAATAGCTCCTGCAATCGTAGCGGCAATGGTTCCGATTAAGATATCGTAATGCCTTACATGTGAGAGTTCGTGAGCGATTACTCCCTCTACCTCCTCTTCGTTTAAAAGATTCAAAAGTCCTTCAGTTACCGCAACTGCCGCGTGTTCCGGGTTTCTACCCGTAGCAAAGGCATTCGGAGAGTCTTCGGGAATTATATAAATCTTTGGCATAGGAAGTCCCGCTTTTGTAGTAAGCCTCTCTATTATATCATACAGTCCGCTGGCATGTGCTCTATCGACCTCAACTGCATTGTAGTGAGCCAAAACCATCTTGTCGCTGTAAAAATAGGCGTAAAAGTTCATAACTCCAGCCATCAAAAGGGCAATCATCATTCCGCTTTGTCCACCGAAATACCCGCCAATCATCACAAATATCACAGTCAAAAAAGTCAACAATCCAACTGTTTTAATCCACTCCATTTTTTCTCCGTTTTTTATTAAATTCTACTAAATTTTGGTTAATAATTTATCAACAATTTTTTTCAAATCGTTTTGAAGTACCAAAATATCCTCAAATCTCTTTCGATAAAAAGGCAATGTTACCTCTTCAAAACCGTCATCTTCTCTTCTGTTTATGCACCACTCGTAATCAAACCCAAAACTATCCAAAAAGTGCAGATTTAAAAGAGTATCGTTTATACATCCTAGTTTTGAATGAGTTATAAGGAGAGTTTTGGCATCAATCAGTTTTGCCAAATCCGCCATATAAAAATCTCTCTCGATAGGAACAAGCAATCCGCCCGCCCCCTCAATCAAAACTACATCACTTATTTTTGCAATCTTTTCAAAACTGTTTTTTATAACATCTTTATCTATCTTCAAATCCCCTTTGGCTACAAAAGGAGCAGCGGGGAGAGAAAACTGATAAGGAGTTATATCCTTACATGTAAAGGATTTTAATTTTTCATTATATAGCTTTGCTTTTTCCAAGAGAGCTTTACTGTCTTTGGGATACTCTTCTACCCCACTCTCTAAAGGCTTATAAACACCTACTTTCAACCCTCTCCTACCAAGCTCGTCTATAATCTTTAAAGTCGTATATGTTTTTCCTATATCCGTATTTGTTGCCGTTATAAAAATAGGTCTAAATTTCATCAAATCTCTCCAAATATCTCTCTTTCTCCTCCTCGGATAAGAAAGATGCTTTAAAAGAGTTCTTCGCCAGTTTTATCAAATCATCTTTCGTTAAATTCAAGGCTTTGGTAATCTCTTCATAGTTTTTATTCAAATAACCTCCAAAATATGCCGGATCATCTGAATTTACTGTTACTAACAATCCATAATCCAACAATTTTTTTATATTGTGCTCTTTCATATCTTTAAAAACTCTCAATTTTACATTGGAAAGCGGACATATAGTCAAAGGTATTTCATCATTTTTTAATTTCTCCATCAATTTAATATCCTCTTCACATCTGACACCATGGTCAATTCTTTTTACATGTAAGCAATCCAGAGCACCCCAAATATAACTACTATCCCCCTCTTCCCCGGCATGGGCTACACATAAATATCCGGCATTTCTTGCCATTGTAAAAACTTTTTCGAATTTTTCGGGAGGATTTCCTGTTTCACTAGAGTCCAGTCCCACTCCTTTTATAAAATATTTATACGGAAGTGACTCTTTAAGTGTGGATATAGCCTCTTCCTCGCTCAAATGCCTTAAAAACGACATAATCAAACAAGAGGTAATCCCAAACTCCTCTTCCGCCTTCATCTGAGCCTGATTTAAACCCTCTATAATATCACTGAAAGAAACTCCTCTTGAAGTATGTGCCTGAGGATCAAAAAATATCTCACTATGGATGATGTTTTCCTCTTTGCATCTTTTAAAATACTCCCAAGCCAACTCAAAAAAATCCTCTTTTTTCAACAATACACTCGCCCCTGTATAGTATATATCCAAAAAACTCTGCAAAGAATCAAACTCATATGCTTTTTTTACTTCACTGACATCTTTATAAGGTATATTTATCCCATTTCTTTCCGCCAGTTTAAACATCAATCTAGGTTCAAGAGTTCCTTCTATATGCAGATGAAGTTCTGCTTTCGGCAAATTTTTTATATATTTAAACATAACATTTCCTAGGATAGTTTTTTAAATTATACCCTATCCACAATCATTTCACTTTTAAATTTTACAATTACAACAACAAAACAAAAAGGAGTCTAAAATGAAAAAGATAATTTTAGTTTTAGGATTTATTTTAACTATAGCAAATGCCGAGACATTCAGTACAACTGACTACATAAAAGTGGAGAGAAGCAAACCTTACTATAAAACTGTTATAAAGAGAGAGCCCTATCAAGAGTGCTGGGATGAAAGAGTTCCCGTCAGACAAAGAAGAGGTGGTAGCAACAGATATAACAATCCTCCGATAGGAGCTCTCATAGGAGGAATAGCCGGAGGAATACTTGGCCATCAAATAGGAGGAGGTAGCGGGAAAACAGCTGCAACTGTCGGAGGTGCTATTATAGGCACAATGGTGGGAAATAATCTTTCCGATGATGATGATTACTATGAATATACAACTTATGAAACCAAAAGACGATGTACAACTCATTATAATGAATCAAGAGAAAGAAAACTTGTAGGTTATAAAAACATAGGTTACTATAAAGGCAGAAAAATAGTCAAAATATCAAAAAGAAGACTTGATTATATACCTATAACTGTCAAAATCATCTACTGATACCCAAAACACCAAACAGAGTGTGGATTCACACTCTGTTAATAATATTTTGTTAAAATTACGCTACCAATACAATCCAAGGCAACATATGAAATCAATAATCAAATTTTTCATAGAAAATTCAAAAATGAACTACACCCTTTTTCTTTTGATAGCAGTTTTAGGCATATACTCTTATATGAAAACTCCAAAAGAGATTTTTCCCACATTTGATTTGGATATGATAAGAGTCAGTGGAAGTTATGCCGGAACATCCATAGATATCATGGATAAAATAGCAGTAAGAGAGATAGAAGATCAAGTAAAAAGCGTCCAAGGAATCAATGAAATGGTTTCAACCATAACCCCGGGAAACTTTTCTATTCTTTTGGAGATTACAAAAGGATATGACAAATACAATACGGCAAATAAGATAAAAGATGCCATAGATGCTGTAAAACAAAACTTTCCGGAAGATATGACAGATCCGAAAGTAGTAGTTTTGGATACTACAAAACCTCTTTTAACTCTTTCCATATCTTCAAATAAAAAGAGTCTGTCTGAACTCAAAGAGTTTGCCAATAACCTTAAAACAAAAATCTTAAATGTCAAATATGTAAGCGATGTAACAATTTACGGTGACTCGGATATATACTATGATATTACTATAGATGAAAAAAAACTGGATACTCTAGGAATAAATAAAACTCTCTTTTTAAATGCTCTCTCAAATATCTCATATATCTTCCCAATAGGAAGAATAGAAGGCAAAGGAAAACATTTTTATATATCAACCTATAATGGAGCCAAAAGTGCAAAAGAGATGGCAGAAACCATCATAAAAGTAGGAGACAAATCTTTATACCTCAGCGATGTGGCAACTATTAAAAAAAGATACGAAGATTCAAATACACTATCCACTATCAATACAAAACCTTCTTTAAATCTGGCAATTTCACAAACAGAAGGTGGCAATGCTCTGGTTGCTACAAAAAATATAGAAAAACTGATAGCTCCTATGAAAATCAAATACAAAGATATAACTTTTACTATAAATAATGATAATTCCGTCAGAATAAGAGACAGGCTGAATGTAGTAATATCAAATATACTGTTTGGAATCATACTTGTTACACTTCTTTTGGTTTTACTAATCAACTCCAAAATGGCTTTTATAGTAGGTCTTGGTATTCCAACCTCATTTATAATGGCAGCAATCTACTTTCATATGTTCGGATATACGATAAATATGATTTCACTCATAGGTGTACTTTTGGCTCTTGGAATAGTAGTCGATGACGCCATAGTAGTAGCTGAAAGCATACAACAGTATATAGAAAAAGGACTTTCACCCAAAGAAGCCGCTATAAAAGGAAGTACCGATGTTGCAAAACCGGTTATTATGGCTTCCGTAACTAAACTTTTTTCTTTTATCCATATATTGATGCTAAGCGGTACTATGGGAGAATTTATGAAACTCATCCCATAGCGGTTTCGTCTCTTTTGGTAGCTTCACTTATAGAATCATTTATATTTTTACCTATTCACGCATCACATATACTAAACAAAAAATCAAAAGTCATCTCATGGGACAGACCAAACAAAATCTACAACTACATCATACGCAAACTTATAATGTATCGTAAAACTTTTCTGTTTCTATTTCTAATCTTAATTCCTACACTTATATTTTTGGGAGTTAAAAGTTCAAGATTCCAAATGTTTCCCAAATTCGACTCAACAACCGTGAGTATATCTCTAAAAGCTGATGTAAATACTCCCGTAGAAGAAACTTATAAAAAAATAAATCAAATTGCAAATGCTCTTTATGAGAAAAAGAAAGAATTTTATATAAAAACCATATCCACGACAGCAGGATTCAGGACAAATGCTGAAGGCAGTGCGGAGAATTATCCGTATGTGGCAAAGATAGACATAGAGCTTTACAAACTGCAACCTTTAAATTTTGCTGACAAATATATTACGCCATATCTTAGTCTGTACTATGATGGTAAAGAGAGAATAAGAGAAAAAAAATCCCAAGATATAGCAAATGAGATAAGAGAGTTTTTGAAGAAAAACGGCTATATTAAAAATCTGAATCTTGTTGAACTTTTTGTAAGCGAGAGAAGAGCAGGTCCCGTAAAATCTGATATAAAAATAGGCATAATCTCAAACCATGTTGAAAAAACAAAAAGTGCCATAAGAAAGATTGAAAAGGCTCTATCAAAACTAAAAGGCATAAAAAACCTCTCGGATAACGCTAAAACAGGAATCGATGAGATAAAAATCAAACTAAATCAGTACGGAGAACAGTTGGGGCTTAGCGAAAAAAGTATAGGGCAAACGCTATCTAGCTTTTATCTGGAGAGAAAAATAGCAACTGCACTAGACAGCAAAGACCTTCTGGAAATCAAAGTAAAGAGTAAAGACAAAGACGACATAAAATCTCTAAAGGAGATAAAAATACCACTTGATAATGGTAAAAATATAACCTTAAAAGAAATAGCTGACTTTAAAATACTAAAATCTTTTGAAAAGGTTACAAAAGACTTTGGTGAGACGACTTTTTATGTATATGCAAATGTAAATCCAAAAATCTTAACGGCAAATGAGGCACTGGACAAAATCAAGCCCATACTTGACGAGATAGCAAAAGACAGAGATATAAAAATCCAGCTTCTAGGAGAGAAAAAGAAAAACGCAGAGCTAAAAACAGATATGATAGGAGCCACTTTTGTAGCGTTACTGCTTATTATCCTTAGTCTGCTCTATCTGTTTAACTCTTTTAGAGATACTTTTATACTCTTCTCAGTTATCCCTTTTTCATTTTTGGGAGTGATTATAGGACACAGAATGATGGATTTAAATCTCTCTATGCCTTCTATCATAGGTGCCTTGGGACTTGCGGGAGTTGTTATAAACGACGGTATTTTGATGATTACTTACCTAAGAAAGACAAAAACACTAGATGAATTTTTTGAAGAATCGGCAAAGAGACTTAGACCTATATTTTTGACAACTCTTACAACCCTCATAGGGCTATCTACCCTTATATTTTTCCCAACGGGACAAGCGGTCATCTTCCAGCCTTTAGCCATTTCATTGGGTTTTGGGCTAGGATGGGGTACAATACTAAATCTCTTGTATGTACCGACACTTTATGCGGTACTTCATAGAGACAAATATAAAAAAGATTTGGAAAAATATTAAATCCAGATTAAAGGATAAAAGATGGAAGAAAAAGAGATAAATGTAAAAATCACAAAGATAGATATATCTTTTGTAAATCTTGTGTTTTTAATCGTCAAAATCGCCCTAGCTTCCATACCGGCGATGTTTATACTCTGGTTTGCTTTTATGCTTTTTGGAGTG
>CAYRRJ010000053.1:0-7872 GCA_964426645.1 uncultured Campylobacterales bacterium
TGGGGATTTAAGCTCTTTAGATTCCTCAGTTGTTGAAGATTTTAAGGGGAAAACCAAAGCTTTTATAAAAATTCAAGAAGGGTGTAATTTTAGATGTTCTTACTGTATAATCCCCTTTGTAAGAGGAGATGCCAGAAGTCAGGATGAAGCACTTATTCTAAAACAGATTGAGATGTTGGCTTCAAACGGTTTTGGAGAGTTTGTGTTGACAGGTACCAATATAGGAAGTTATGGAAAAGACAGAGGAACTACACTTGGCAGACTTGTTCAAAAGATAGGAGATATCAGAGGAGTCAGAAGAGTAAGATTGGGTAGTATAGAACCGGTACAAATAGATGATAGTTTTAGAGAGATTTTAGATGAGCCATGGTTAGAAAGGCATCTTCACATAGCACTTCAACATGTTGACGAGAGTATGTTGAAATTGATGAGAAGACGAAATAGAGTTGAAGAAGATTTGGAACTTTTCTTAGAGCTAAGTGAGAAAGGTTTTGCTCTTGGGACAGATTTTATAGTGGGTCATCCGGGTGAAAGTGAAGAGATATGGGAAAAAAGTATGAAAAAGGTAAAAGAGTTTCCTTTGACACATATCCATGCTTTTATCTATTCTAAAAGAGAAGGTACTCCATCTGCACTTTTAAAAGGGGATGTAAGAGGCGATAAGTCAAAAAAAAGGCTTAAAGAGCTGGTTGGTTTAATAGACGAGAAAAACTATGACTTTAGGATAAAACATAGAACAATACCCCTGGAGATACTTGTAGAAGAGAAAAAAGATGGAGTTTTTACAGGGTTTGATCAATTTTACAATAAAATGAAAATAGAAACAGATAAAAACATAGAAAAAGAGTGGATAAGTATAGGAGAATATGATGTTAAAGTTGAGGGAAATTATGCAAAATTTTAAATCAAAAAAGTTGATGGTCTCTTTAATGGCATTTAGTGCCATAATGCTTCTTTTGGCATTTTCTTATATAAGAACAACACCAAAAGTTATAGATTTACCGACTTATCAGAAAATTTTAAATGCAGAAATTATAGATAAAGCAAAAATAGATAACGATGAAGTTGTTTTATATACTCGTCACGGTAATTATTCCGTAGCAAAAGATGGGATAGACTTAAAGCAATTGTTGAAAAAAGCTCCTATAGAGATAGAAAAACAGACACAGTTGATGGATGATGTTATTTTTATAATCCTATTGTTTATAATGTTGTTATTTCTTATTTTATATATAAAAAAAATCAGAGAAAAAGAGGTAAAAGATAAGGAAAATTTGGAACAGCAAAAAGCGTTTTCTTTTGATACGCTTGGAACATTCAGTATGACACCTGCTCTTTCAAATGTAAAATTTAAAGATGTTGCCGGTATAAAAGAGGTAAAAGAGGAGTTGGAGGAGATAGTTGATTTTTTAAAATTTCCAGACAGATATAAAAGTTTTGGTATTACTATGCCAAAAGGGGTACTTCTTATAGGACCTCCTGGAGTAGGAAAAACTCTTGTTGCCAAAGCAGTTGCAGGAGAGGCTAATGTTCCGTTTTTTTATCAAAGTGGAGCTTCATTTGTACAGATTTATGTGGGCATGGGAGCAAAAAGGGTGAGAGAGTTATTTGCTAAAGCAAAAGCCTATGCCCCCTCTATTATCTTTATAGATGAGATAGATGCAGTTGGAAAAGCAAGAGGTGGTATGAGAAATGATGAGAGAGAATCTACACTAAATCAGCTTTTGACTGAAATGGACGGTTTTGAAGATAACAGCGGAGTTATAGTTATAGGTGCTACAAACAAGATAGAAGTTATAGATGAAGCACTTCTTCGTTCAGGTAGATTTGACAGAAGAGTTTTTATACCACTTCCTGATAAAAGTGACAGAGAAGATATCCTGAAAATTTATCTAAAAGGAAAACCTTGCAGTGTTGATGTAAAAGATATAGCAAATATGAGTGTTGGTTTTAGCGGTGCTGCACTATCTACTTTGGTAAATGAAGCAGCTATAAATGCACTGAGAAGAAAGAGCAGTATAATAGAACTTGAAGATTTTCTGGCAGTCAGATCCAAAGTTTTACTTGGAAAAAGAAAAGTTTTAAGTTTTTCTGACGAAGAAAAAGAGATACAGGCACTCTATCAAGGTGCAAAAGCTTTGCGTGCATATTGGTTTGAGGTTGATTTTGACAAGATAACTATAGTAAATGACAGGCTAAAAGAGATAGATAAAGAGATAGAATCAAAAACATCTATGCTCTCTAAGATAAAAGTTTATCTCTCTGGTATGGTGGCAACCAAACTAAAGTATAATGAAAAATTTTCAAACTCTACGGAAGATTTGCAAAGAGCCAGAGAGATAGCAAAGCTTATGGTGGAGAGATATGGTATGGGTGAGAGCCTTATACCTGTTGAAACTGAAATAGTCAATATACTTAACGAAGCATATGGTGAAGTTGAAAAATTTTTAGGTGGGATGAGTGATACCTTGGAAAAAATTTCATCCATGCTTTTTGAAAAAGAGAGTATAAGTAAAGATGAACTAAAGAAGATGCTAGATGAAGTTTTTTAGATATTTCATTTTGAAATATTTTTAGCATATATAGAGATATAATGATAAAATTAGAAAAAAAGGTATATTAATGACACAACCTATTAATTTAAAATTTTATAAGCCTTTTGTTAAATGGGTAGGGGGCAAGAGAGTAATTTAATGAGTTTAAATTTATATTCAACAATAGCAGATAATTATAAAAGTAACTCACAAAAAATTAGAGTATTGACTGAAAATTGGGTAAATAATAATATTTATTGTCCAAATTGTGGAAGTAGTATATCTGAATATGAAAATAATAAACCTGTTGCAGATTTTTATTGTTCTAAGTGTAGAGAAGATTTTGAGTTAAAGAGTAAAAAAGATAATATAGGTAAAAAAATTGTTGACGGTGCATATTCAACTATGATTGAAAGATTGCAAAGCAATTCAAATCCAAATTTTTTCTTTTTAAATTATGACAAAAATAGTTTAGATATTATAAATTTTATTGTTATACCAAAACATTTTTTTATACCTGAAATTATTGAGAAAAGAAAATCACTCTCATCTACTGCACAAAGAGCTGGTTGGATAGGTTGTAATATACTTCTTGATACAATTCCTCAAAGTGGTAAAATATTTTATATCCAGAATAAACAAATTCAGAGCAAAAATAAAATTTTAGACAATTGGCATAAAACAAGTTTTCTAAAACAAACTACAAATATCAATTCAAAAGGTTGGTTGCTTGACATTATTAAATGTATAGAAAAATTAAATAAACAAAATTTTACATTAAATGATATTTATCAGTTTGAAAATCATTTGAAATTAAAATATCCACAAAATAATAATATTAGAGCAAAGATAAGACAACAATTGCAAATTTTAAGAGATAAAAATTATTTAAAATTCACAAATCGTGGAAGTTATAAAATTAATTAAAAGGAATTATATGCAGATAGATATAAAAATTACAGAAATATTATCAAAAGTTATATCTGTTAATGCTATATCAATGGAAGAAGCAATAACAATGGTAAAAAAAATGTATCAAAATGAAGATATTGTCTTAGATTATAGTGATTTTGACAATCTAATAATTGAAAGACAAGAAGATGATTTTAATTCATATAAAGACTTATTGATTAATAAAGTAATTCAATATTTAATAAAAGATGAAAAAAGACATTATGAAGAATATGAAAAGCCATTAAATCATATATATCTAACATTGTTGGAGTTGCAAAAATTATTAAAATAGACTATTATAAAATTCTAATTTTAGAAGTTGTCAGAAATCTTATTTTAAGATATTCTAAAGAAAGAGGTTTTTTATTAATTATGCATGAGCATTTGTTTATCTTTAAAAAGTAGGTTTTTTTATGAAGTTTTTTAGCGGTTTTTGTTTTCAAAATGAAGCAGAACTTTTTGAAGAGTATCTAAATGATAGTGATTTTTGTGTAGCCGGATTTAGCAAAGGTGCACAGGAAGCTTTTGAGTTTTGCTTTACATGTAAGCAGAGGATAGATAAACTTCAACTATTTTCTCCTGCATTTTTTCAGGATAAGGATGAGAGATTTAAGAAACTACAACTTGTCTCTTTTAGAAAAAATAGAGAGAACTATATAAAAAACTTTATAACAAACGCTCTATATCCTTCATCCAAAGATATTTTTGCTTATTATAAAGAGGGCTCTTACGAAGAGTTAAAAACTCTGCTTGAGTATAACTGGGAACAAAATAGGATAAAAGAGTTGTTAGACAAAGGGGTGGAGATAGAGGTGTTTGTCGCAGAAAAAGACAAAATAATAACCTCTAAGAGTGTTGTAGAGTTTTTTACCCCTTTTGCAGATGTATATTTTATCAAAGGTGTTGGGCATACTCTTTAAATTTTTTACCTCCTGCCAAGAGAAGAATTCTACACTTTTGTAAAAAGATTTTTGCTTCTATACCATGAAGTTTTGCTCTTGCCTTTGCCAAGTCTGCTATTGCTCTGCTTAACTCATCTGCTGAACTTAGAGAGTTTTCAAATCTACCTTTTATTAGTTTAAAGTAGCTTTTGGATGCTTTTATCTCTTTTTGTGCAGAGATTTTTTTAAATCCCAAACTTTTTAGAGTTAAAAATGAGTTTTTTATCTCTTTTGTTATAGCTTTTTTATAATCTCTGATATAGAGTACTCTGGATTTCCTTTTTATTACTGCTGCTTGATAGGTATTTTGTTTTTCATAACCATCAAAAATATTCCACTTAAAAGAGGCTCCGATATAGCTTTTATCAGCATTTGTATGTCCGTTTCCGTTTAGAGACAAATCATCTCCTTCTCTTTTGACGGCACCAAAAACTGTAATATTCGGATAGTATTTACTTTTGCTTAAAGCTATATCTTTTTCATCAATCTTTAATTCTGTTTTTAATGCATTTAAATCTTCTCTGTTTTTAAGTGCGTATTCTAAAATTTCATTCTCTTTTACATGTAAAGAGAGTATCGGAAGTTTATAAATATCCTCTTTTAAATCTGTAAGATAAAATAGATTGTTTAGAAGTTCTTTTTTTGCTCTTTGATACTCTTCCGATGTAGTTTTCAAATCATATTTTTTAGCCTCTATGTTGTATAAATCTGCAGGATTAAGCATACCGTTTTCATATAGTCCTTTTGCTTTTTTGTATGATTTTTCTATAGCATCAATGGCTTTGTCTGTAGCTTTTATAGCTTCATTGAGGGCATATATATTTGAGTAGATAGATATCGCTTTTAGATAAAGATTTCTCTGTAAATCCTTAGTCTCCAGCCTGTTTTTTAAAACTTTTAATCTTGCCTTTTTTATAGAGTTTGTTATAGCATAACCGGTAAAAAGAGGATAGGTAATAAGCAAGGAAGCACTAAGATTGTCCTTTGTGCCAACAGGAAGTTCCATTTGAGGGAAAGATGGAATGTTAAAGACAGAAGTCGGTGTATCGCTAAGTCTTATCGCTTTAAAATTAAAATCAAAAGATGGATAATTTTTTGATTTTTTACTATTTAGAATCTTTTCCAAGGCTTTGGTTTGCTCTTTTTTTGATTTTACAAGTAAGCCGGAGTCTATACCTTTGATAATATCCTCTATTGTGGAAGCATATATAAAAACAGGTAGCAATAAAATAATAAATCTTAACATTTTTTTATCCTCTTTTGTGGTATTATAAATAGAAGTACAACAAAAACAGATCCCAAGGCTCCCCAGTAGGCTGCATTCATAAAGGTGGAGCCAAATCCGTAGTTGTAGCTCATAAATGTTTCATATTTGCCAAATGATGCAAAAGCCTGTTCTGTTGTGATATTTAGGAAATCTTTGAAATCTTCCAAATACTGATATATAAAACTGAAATTTTGCAATTCATTCATATGCTGAAAGTTTATATTTTTAAAAAATTCCATATTGTTTGTAGCGAGAGCTGTCCCAAAACTTCCGCCTACAAATCTGACATAATCCATAAGTACAATAGCCAGCTCTCCTTTCTCTTTCGGAGCATTTTGTAAAAGCAATACAGTAACAGGAGCAAAAAACAGACCCATTCCTATACCAAAGGGTATAGTTATAAGTATAGCGCTGGTTAGTGGGGTATAGTAGTTGAGCTGTGGTAAAAAGAACCAGGATGTTCCCATATATATTATGGTTGCCAGTAAAAGTACATTCTTGGCCCCCATCTTATCAGCCAAAATTCCTGCAATTGGAGAGAAAAGACCTATAAAAACTGCAAATGCAAAGACAGCTATTCCTGCATCAAGGGTTGGTAGCATCTTTATATGCTCATAATATACAGGTAACAGATAGAAGTACTGATACATACTAAAACCCAAGATAAAGAAGTATATAAGTATCCCGTTTGTAAAATCTCTGTTTTTAAACAGTGAAAAGTCTATGAGAGTATGTTTTGAGTAAATCTCGCTGAGTATATATATAAGATAACCGATTACCGATGCAAAAAACAAAAACCCTATCAACGAATCATTCATCCAGCCTCTTTGCTGACCTTTCGAGAGCATTAAAAGTATGCTTATAGTTGCAAAAGATATCCAAAAAAAGCTAAAAAGGTTGAATTTGATAGCTTTTAGATTTAAATCTTTTGGAAGATAGATTATAGATGATATTGTAAGAATCAATCCTACCGGAACATTTATAAAAAAGACCATTCTCCAATTGTAATACTCTGTAAGATATCCTCCGATAGTGGGACCAAGGGCAGGAGCAAAACTAACTCCAAGTCCATATATGCCCATCGCCAATCCCTGTTTTTTGGGAGGAAAATATGAAAATATCATGATATGACTGGTCACCATGATAAGTGCTTCGGCACTTCCTTGAAATATCCTTGATATAATGATAAAAGAGAGGTCGTTTGAGATACCACAAAAAAATGAGGCTACAGAAAAGATTAAAATACCTGTTGTAAAAACAATTTTTGAACCAAATTTTTTAATGAGATATTCAGTTATCAAAAGTGCTATGGCGGCGGCTATCATATAGCTTGTTATTATCCACTGTACACCATACATATCAGTACTGAGAGGTCCGGTTAATTTTGGGACTATAACATCTACTACAGTAGTATCCAGTACAGCCATAAAAGAACCGGTCATTACTATTATACTAAAGATAGCTCTTTGTTTGGGTGTGATATCCCAAGGCTCTTTTATAGTGGTTTTATTGTTCATTTTTCTCTTTTTATTGCTATATTTGCACTCATACCAACTAGCAGACCGTCTTTTTCATCCAAAGAGATTCTAACTACAAATCTTTGGTCAAGTTTTGTGAATTCTCCACTTGCTATATCTCTTGGTACAAGTGAAAATGTTGATGCTGAAGCCGGCAGTATAGAGATAACTTTACCCTTAAACTCTTTTCCCTCCAGTGCATCCGGTTTTATAACCACACTGTTACCTACTTTAACACCGTGCAGTTTTTTCTCAGATAACAGTACTTCTACATGTAAATTTTTGGGGTTTATTATAGAGTATATAGGATATCCTGCATCTATAACTGTATGGTTTGATACAAATTTTTTGGCAATTTTACCGTCTATGGGAGAGTATAGAGTACAGTAGCTTATCTTGTTATCAATCTCTTTTATATCAGAGTATAGCATCTGTTTCTTTGCCTGTAGTGCTTCTATACTCTTTTCTATCTCTTTTGTCTGCTCTTTTTTAATTTTTGATAAGGCAAGTGCTTCTTTTATATTTTTCAGATTTATTTTTAGGGATTCTAACTCTTTTTTTTGTGATTTTACCATATCTACCAGAGAGTTTTTCTGTGTAGATATTTTTTCATATAAATTCTTTGATATCAGATTTTTTTTCAGCATATTTTTGTATCT
>CAYRRJ010000054.1:0-7694 GCA_964426645.1 uncultured Campylobacterales bacterium
GAAACTTTTGGTATCCTCTTTAGAACCTTCGGCAAATCTACATCTTGAACCTATATTAAAGGGATTAGAAGAGGTAGAGATTTGTGGTATATTTGATAAGAAATTCGGTTCCCCTCTACTGCCATCATCAGCTTTTTCGATAATGGGATTTTTGGATGCCGTCCCAAAAATAAAGATGGCAAAAAAGGCTATCAAGGAGATGGTTAAGCTTAGTTTTGAAGTTGATAAAGTTCTCCTTATAGACTCTCCTGCCTTTAATCTTCCTCTTGCCAAAGCGATTAAAGAGGCAAATCCTAGAGTTGAGATAATCT
Source organism: uncultured Campylobacterales bacterium (assembly GCA_964426645.1). Taxonomy (GTDB): domain Bacteria; phylum Campylobacterota; class Campylobacteria; order Campylobacterales; family Sulfurospirillaceae; genus CAYRRJ01. The sequence goes on from CAYRRJ010000054.1 coordinate 312, forward strand.
ACTATATTTTGCCTCAAGTTTGGGCATGGAAAGCAAAACGAGTTGAAAAAGTAGAGAGATATTGTGATGTTTTGGCTTCAATACTCCCTTTTGAGAGAAAGTTTTACAACAGAGCCAAGTATGTAGGAAACCCTCTTTTAGATGAAATCTTTACATGTAAAGAGAAACTGGAAAACAGTGGAGTTGTAGCTTATCTTCCCGGAAGCAGAAAGAGTGAGATAAAAAGGCTGTTTCCTATATATAAAGAGGTGTCACAAAAAGTTGGAAAAAAATCTCTTCTGGTTATACCAAAGCATTTTAGCGACCAAGAGATAGAGGAGATTTACGGCGATATAAGCGGATTTAAAATCTCAAAAGATACAAAAGAGGCACTTTTAACAAGTGAGTTTGCATTTGTCTGTTCGGGTACTGCAACTCTTGAGGCGTCTTTGATAGGAGTGCCTTTGGTACTGGCATACAAAGCTAAAAAATTGGATGCTTTTATAGCGAGAAGATTTGTAAAACTTAAACATGTAGGACTTGCAAATATAATCTTTGATTTTGAGGGGTTGGAGCCTTTACATTCGGAGTTGTTGCAAGAAGATGTGACGGTGGAGAATCTTCTAAAAGAGTATCGAAGATTGGATAGAGAGAAATTTTTTGAAGACTCTAAAAAGCTGAGAAAGATTTTAGCACACGGAAGTGCCCATGAGATGATAAGAGTAATTAGTGTATAATAGACTTTTTAAAAGGAGAGAATGTAATGGTAAAAGAGCCTATGACTGCTTATGGATTTGAAAAATTAAGTAGTGAATTAAATGATTTAAAAAAAGTACAAAGACCTGCGATTGTAAAAGAGATAGATATAGCAAGAAGTCACGGAGACTTAAAAGAGAATGCCGAATACCATGCCGCCAAAGAGAAACAGGCTTTTATAGATAACAGAATAGCAGAGCTTAGCGATATAATGACAAGGACTCAGCTGATTGACCCATCTTCTTACTCTCACGAGAGAGTAAGATTTGGTTCAACCGTAACGCTTGAGGATTTGGATGAAGGTGTCGAGATAACTTATACTATAGTGGGAAGTACAGAGAGTAATCCTGACAAAGGTCTTATCTCTTACCATTCGCCTCTTGCTAAGCAGTTGCTGGGAAAAGCTGAAGGTGATGAGGTGAGTGTCAATCTTCCCGGTGGAGTTAAAGAGTATGAAATAATAAGCGTGGAGTATAAGGAGATAGATTTTGACAAGTGATAAAAAGATACCGGTTGCTGTTATAGGTGCTAGTGGATTTACTGGGTTGGAGCTTTTAAAACTTTTGATAAATCACCCTGTTTTTGAGATAGTTTATGTAGGAAATAGTGAGGGTGATGTAAAGAGTGATGAACTTCATCCCTCTTTAAAAAGTGTATTTAAAAAAGGTGTTAAAAAGAGTGATGCAAAAGAGATAGCCAAAGTAGCAAGATTGGCATTTTTGGCACTTCCTCACAAAAGTTCTATGGCTTTAGCTAAGAAACTTTTGAATTATGGGGTAAAAGTTGTAGATTTATCTGCTGATTACAGGTTGAAGTTGGAAGCTTATGAAAAACACTACAGTGAGCATGAAGATAAAGAGAATCTAAAAGAGGCGGTTTACGGACTTCCCGAGTTTTTCAGAGATAAGATAAGAGGGGTTAATCTGGTAGCAAATCCGGGATGTTATCCTACGGCTACACTTTTGGCAATTCTTCCGTTTGTAAAATATATAGATGAGAAATATCCTATCTTTATAGATGCAAAAAGCGGAGTAAGCGGGGCTGGTAAGAAATGTAGTAAAAATACCCATTTTGTTACAATAAACGAGAATATTTTTGCCTACAATCCACTCTCTCACAGACATGAGCCTGAAATCAAAGAGAAACTTCAAATTTTAAGCGGAGTAGATTTTGATGTGAGTTTTGTTCCGCATCTCATACCTATAACAAGAGGAGAGTTGGTTGATTCATATATGGTGCTTAAAGAGGAGATAGAGCCTTTGGAGTATCTAAAAGAGTTTTATAAAGATGAAAATTTTATAAGGATTTTTGAAAATCCGGTTGATGTCAAATCGCCATCCGGTACCAACTTTTGTGATATTTTTGCAAAAAGAGATGGTAAAAAACTCTATATCTCTTCTGCAATAGACAATATTCTAAGAGGTTCATCTTCTCAAGCTTTGGCAAATGCAAACTTGATGTTTAGTTTGGATGAGAGTTTGGGGATACCTTTTATAGCCTATGTGCCTTAAGATAGAAGAGGGAGCGATTTTTATAAGTGACTCCCATGACAATAACAAAAGAGACGGTTTTTACCGTTTTTTGCAAAAAATAGATTCCAAAGAGATAAAAACCTCTCAACTTTTTTTGATGGGAGATATGTTTGACTTGCTTTTTGGAGGAGTATTTTACACTATCAAAAAGCATCAAAAAGAGATAGATTTACTAAACAGATTATCAAAAAAGATGGAAATCTTCTACTTTGAAGGTAATCATGATTTTGGATTGAAGGAGATATTTCCAAATATTAAAGTTTTTACTATCGAATCACAACCTGTTTTGTTCTCTATAAAAGATAAATCTATTCTTCTATCTCACGGTGATAAGTATGGAGACATTGTGCATAGAGTATATACAAAGCTTATTCGCAACAGAACAATACTTGGAATTTTGAATTTTGTAGATTCTGTTTTTGGAAACTTTATTTCAAAAAAATTGGAAGAAGAGTTGGGCAGGAAAAAGATATGTACCGAGATAGAGAGTTTTGAGAAGATTATAGAGAAGAAACTTAAAAAGTACAGAGTAAAAGAGGGGAGTATGATTGCTGAAGGACATTATCACCAAAATAGAAAATTTAGATTTATGGATATAGAATATATCAATTTTTCAAGTTTTGCGTGTAATCAAAGTTATTTTATTGTACAATTATCCCCAGATGTAAAATTTATAGAAAAGAAAGTAAGGGGCTGCGATGTTTGATGACAACGTGCTAAAGGTCGGCTCTAATGAGATGGAATTAGTCGATTTTCGTATCTTAAAACAAGAAGGGGATGAGATATATGAAGGGATTTATGGTGTAAATGTAGCCAAAGTCCGTGAAATTATAAAGATTCCCAATTTAACAGAGTTACCGGGTGTTCCGGATTATATAGAAGGAATATTTGATTTGAGAGGTGTTGTTATTCCTGTTGTGAATCTGGCAAAATGGATGAATATACAAGAACCTCCTGCAGAAAAACTTAAACCTAGGATTATAATTACCGAATTCAGTGATATTTTAATAGGCTTTATAGTTCATGAAGCCAAAAGAATCAGAAGAGTAAGTTGGGAAGATATAGAGCCAGCCTCTTTTGTTGCAGGTATGGGAACTTTGGACAGGAGTCAGATTACTGGAGTTACAAGGATAGAAAATGATGAGGTTCTCTTGATACTTGATTTGGAGAGTGTTGTGGAAGAGCTTGGAATCTATTCTCCTAAAACAGAAATGGAATCAGATGATATCATGCAGGTAGAAGGTACTGCTTTGATTTTGGATGATAGTATGATTGCCAGAAAGCTTGTCAGCGATGCTCTTAAGAAAATGGGTCTTAAAGTTGTTGAGGCAAAAGATGGACTTGAAGGATTGAAAAAACTTGAAGAACTTTACGAAGTTTATGGAGATAGACTGAAAGATGAATTGAAAATAATAATTAGTGATGTTGAAATGCCTCAAATGGATGGTTTCCACTTTGCTGCAAATGTAAAAGAGGATGAGAGATTTAAAGATTTTCCTATAGTCTTTAACTCCTCAATCAGTGATCATTTCAGTGAATTAAGGGGTAAAGAGGCGGGCGGTGAAGCTTATCTAACAAAATTTGATGCGGCAATATTTTATAAAGAGATTGCAAATGTTTTAAAGTCGCATATAAAAGACGAAAAGTAAAGGCAGGGCTATGGATGATATTCAAGAAATATTAGAAGACTTTTTGATTGAAGCTTTTGAGTTAATCGAGCAAATCGATCAAGACTTGGTAGAACTTGAGAATAACCCTGAAGACCTCGAACTTTTGAATCGTATCTTTAGAGTAGCTCATACTGTAAAAGGTTCTTCATCTTTTCTAAATTTTGATGTTTTGACTGAACTTACACATCATATGGAAGATGTTTTAAACAAAGCAAGAAAAGGTGAACTTAAAATTACTCCTGATGTTATGGATGTTATTTTAGAGTCAATTGACCTTATGAAAGCATTGTTGTATGGAATCAGAGATAATGGAAATGATACGGATGTAGGAATAGATATAAAAGATATCTGTAATAAGCTTGATGCCATATCCAGCGGAGAAGAGGTTCCTTCAGAAGAAGAAGCGGTAGAGGAAGAGAATAGTACTCAGGAAGCTGAACAAGAAAGTGAACCTGAAGAAGAGGTAGATTACTCAAATATGAGTGATGAAGAGGTTGAAGCTGAGATTGAAAGACTTTTGGCAGAGAAGAAAGCTGAAAAGAAAAAGAAAAAGAAGAAGAGTGCAGATGCTCCAAAAAGTAGTGAGTCTGCAAAAGAGAAACCGGAACCCACGCCAGCACCTGCAAAGAAATCCACACCGGCACCTAAAAAAGCAGCCGCGCCTGTCAAAAAAGCGGCAGCAAGTACGATTGAGCAGACAATTAGAGTTGAAGTAAAAAGATTAGACCATCTTATGAATCTAATTGGAGAGCTTGTTCTTGGTAAAAACAGACTTTTGAAAATTTATGATGATGTTGAAGAGAGATATGAGGGAGAGAAGTTTTTAGAAGAGTTAAATCAGGTGGTCTCTTCTGTATCTATTGTTACAACTGATTTGCAAATAGCTGTTATGAAGACAAGAATGCTTCCTATAGCAAAAGTTTTTAACAAATTTCCAAGAATGGTAAGAGACCTTTCCCGTGAACTTGGAAAAGCTATAGAGTTAAAGATAACGGGTGAAGAGACCGAACTTGACAAATCGATTGTAGAAGAGATAGGTGATCCTTTGGTTCATATTATTAGAAACTCTTGCGATCACGGAATCGAAGATGCTGAAACCAGAAGACTGAAAGGTAAACCAGAAGCTGGAGTTATAGAGCTTAAAGCCTATAATGAGGGCAACCATATAGTTATAGAGATAACTGATGATGGTAAAGGGCTGGACCCTGATATGCTTAAACAGAAATCTCTGGAAAAAGGAATTATAACAGAGAGAGAAGCTGATAGCATGAGTGACAAAGAGGCTTTTGCTCTTATTTTTAAACCTGGATTTTCGACTGCTGCACAAGTTACTAATGTTTCCGGTCGTGGTGTTGGAATGGATGTTGTTAAGACAAATATCGAAAAACTAAATGGTATCATAGATATAGATAGTGAAGTAGATAAGGGCACTGTTATAAAACTAAAGATTCCATTGACTCTTGCAATTATTCAAGCACTTTTGGTTGGAGTACAAGAAGAGTTTTATGCTGTTCCTTTAGCTTCGGTACTAGAAACTGTTAGAATACCTCTTGAAGAGATATATACTATTGAGGGTAAAAATGTACTGAGACTCAGAGATGAAGTTTTATCTTTGGTTAGACTTTCAGACATATTTGGAGTCGAAAAAGTATATGAAAATAGTGAACATGCTTATGTAGTTGTTATAGGACTTGCAGAGTCAAAACTAGGAGTTATCGTAGATACATTGGTAGGTCAAGAAGAGATAGTTATCAAATCTATGGGTGATTATTTGCAGGGAATTGAAGGAATAGCCGGAGCTACTATAAGAGGTGACGGTAGAGTTACTCTTATTATAGATGTGGTTGCACTAATGGGACTTGCTAGAGATATCAAAGTGGATATCAAAAGTGACAATAATACATCTTCGACAAAGAAAGAGAAACCTAGTGATTATGTAGTTTTGATAGTTGATGACAGTAAGATGGATAGAAATATCATGAGAAAAGCCTTGGAGCCTACAGGGGTAACTGTTATGGAAGCTACAAACGGGCAGGAAGCACTTGGTATCATCAAATCGGGAGAGCATAATTTTGATGCAATTTTGATAGATATAGAGATGCCAAAAATGGATGGATATACACTTGCAAGTGAGATTAGAAAATACTCTAAGTACAAACATCTTCCATTGATAGCTGTAACTTCCAGAACTTCCAAGTCTGACAGATTAAGAGGGGTTGAATCAGGAATGAGTGAATATATAACAAAACCTTATTCACCTGAGTATTTAGAAAATGTTGTTAGAAAAAATATAAAACTGTTATCGGAGTAGTATAATGAGTAGTGATAAATTAAATCAAGTTCTGAAAAAACAGAAAAAACAGATAGAAGAACCGGAAAAACAAGAAGATGATGTAGTACAGCTTGTTGGTTTCATTATCGGTGATGAAGAGTATGCTATACCGATACTCAGTATTCAAGAGATTATAAAACCCATAGAATATACAAGGGTACCTCAGGTTCCTGATTATGTTCTTGGTGTTTTTAATTTAAGAGGTGATGTTATACCTTTGATTGACCTTAGAAAAAAGTTTAATCTAAGTGCTAGTAAGCAAAATGAGGAAACAAGATATATAGTTTTGAAAGGTAAGGAAAATGTTGCCGGTTTTGTGATAGATAGACTTACCGAGGCTATAAGGATAAATAGAAACAGAATCGATCCTCCGCCTGAAACTATTCACTCAGATACTGGGATGATAGACGGTATTGGGAAAAGGGATGGAAGTATGCTTACAATTTTGAAAGTTGATGCGTTGTTAAAGAGAGATTTTTAAAATCTCTCTATTTAAGTGAGCCTCTAGGTTAAGAGGCTCTGTTTTAATGTATTGACTAAAAGTTGTTATAACTTCTTCTTGGTCTCTCTTCTCTTGGTCTAGCTTCATTTATTCTTAAAGTTCTACCTTCGAATTCTTTTTCGTTTAGTTCGTTTATTGCATTCTTGGCTTGGCCTTCGTCTTCCATTGTAATAAAACCAAATCCTTTTGCTCTTCCTGTTTCTCTGTCTGTTATAATTTTAACAGAATCAACTGTACCATATTGAGCGAATAGAGCTCCTAAACCTTCCTCTGTAGTTGAATAAGAGATATTCCCAACATAAATTTGCATCTTGTCTTGTCCTTGTGAAAAATTTGTATTTCTTAATAATGACGATAATGATTTAATGTAGTTTTTGAAGTTACAAAAAGCAGTTATGTCTTCATTAATAAATACTGAATAAGCATTATACCCTAATAAATTGAAAATAGATATGTTTTTTTGAAAAAAATTGTTTTATTGGTTTATTAATCAATTTTTTTGTATCATAGGGAACAAAATACATTAGGAACTATTATGATGAAATTAGCTGTTTTTGATTTTGATTCAACACTAATGGATGGAGAAACTATAGATTTTCTGGCAAAAGAACT
>CAYRRJ010000055.1:0-7656 GCA_964426645.1 uncultured Campylobacterales bacterium
AGAAAAGAAGATAACACCCTGTTATCATAGCTGAAAGGATAAAATAGACAGGATAAAACACACCATTTGCCAAAGGACGACCAACCAAAAAACCAAAAACTGCTCCCAGGTTTGAGTGAGCCGCAATTCCTACCAATAATCCTCCAAGTCCAAAAAGACTGGACCATTTATGGTCATTTCTTGATAGAAATATAAACTCAAGTATAATCAAGCCCAGATATATAGAGTACAATACACCCATACCCCATATAGCAGAAGTTATACCGGGACTTATGGTATTGTATATCATCATTCTGACAGGATGTCCTATTTCCAAACCAATAACGGCAAAACCGGAAAGTATGGTAATAATAGCTCCAAAAATCGCTCTTTTACCTATAAACTCAAAACTCTTTATCTTAAAAACATGTCCCAAAGAAGAGATGATACAAAGTCCGGTTGAACTCACAACAAAAAATATATACATTGCAATCAATAAACCCCAAGGATGTTCTCTCGTAACCCCGTAAGCGTGATGGCCATGTATAAAATAGTTATAGGCACCAAACATAAAAGCACCAAGCAAAACAAGTGTAATCAACATCATAAACAGATTAAAAGGTGTCTTTTCAAAACTAAACAGTGCCTTCGGTGTTATCTCTTTATGCGGTAAAATTTTATTTAACATCTTTACTCCTTATACCAAATAAAACAGTTTAGGGTTAGTACCAAGATGAGATTTGAGTGTAAAATGTTCTCTTGTTCTCAAAACTTCACTAATCTCACTCTCAGGATCATCCAAATCACCGAAAATTCTAACTTTTGTAGGACAGGTTGCCTGACAGGCTGTCATAACTTCCCCTCTTACAAGTCTTGTGTCAGAGCAAAAATTACACTTATCTATAGTCATTGTTTCGTCCTTGACATATCTAGCATCGTAAGGACAGGCAACCATACAGTAACTACACAGTATGCATTTATCGCTATCAACTCTTACTACTCCATTGTCATCATAATAGGTTGCTTGAGTTGGACAAACATCCTGACATGGTGCATTTTCACAATGCTGACATTGAGAAGGATAGAAAGTATTGGACGCAATACTTAGATTTGGCCACTCTCCTTCTATCTCTTTTACTCCAACCCATATTCTGTGTTTATCAGCACCAAGCTGTACTCCGTTTTCCTCTTTACAGGCAACTTCACAGGCTTTGCAGTTTATACAGTTTTTAAAATCTAGTGCCATTGCATATCTAGCCATAATCACACCTTCCTTATTTCAACATTTGTTTCATGCATTGCTGCCGCACCGTAAATTGGCTCAACAACATCTTCTATGACACTGTTGTCATTTCCACCTCTTTTGTAAGCCAAAGTAAGCTCTTCACTCTCTTCACCAAATCCATGTACAAAAAATACAAATTTAGGACCTACTTTTTCTGTTGGATAAGCCTTAAGCCTAGTTGTACCTGTTTTACTGCTAACTTCAATCATATCTCCAAACTTTATACCTCTTTGCTTCGCAACTCTTTTGTTTATCCAGATATAATTCTCATTTATCAAATCTCTGAGCATTGCATTGTTTGCGGTTCCACTTTGAGTGAATTGTGCATGACGGCCTGTTATCATTCTGAATTTTCCTTCTGGAACCTTAAAAGCATACTCATCTCTCCATACAGGCATAGGATCAACTCCCTTATCTGCCAATGAAGCCAGATTACACTCAACTTTACCGGATACCGTTTTTGGTTTTCCGCCATTTACACTATATGCTTTTTTAGGATCAGGATAATACTGGAATTCATTGGTTGAGAGCTGTTTATAATACTTCTTCATATCAGGATAAAATACACCGTCTTTCTTCAAAGCCTCTGCAGCTCCCGGATATGAGGAAACAGCATGTTCATTTAACTCTTCCTGAGAAAGTTTAAAAGGAATGGTCAAATCAAACTCTTCATAAACCTCTTCTTCTGAAGAATCAGCTATCTCTTCCTTAACATCTTCATCATATTTTTTGGTTATCTCAAATATAGGCTTGGATATCTTTTCTGTCAATCCTCTGAGTATATCCATAACAGGTTTGCTTTCATAAAGAGGGTCTATGACTTTATTTCTCTGAGCGATACTTGGCTGTGTTCCGCCAAAAGTTTTAACTGGATCAGTTCTCTCCAGATATGTACACTCAGGAAGAATTACATCTGCAAACAGTACAGTATCGCTAGGCATGGTATCTATAGCTACCACCAGTTCCATTTTTTTAAGCATCTCTACAGTCTTTTGGGAATTTGGCATATTTAGTATAGGATTATGCTTATATATAAACATCCCTCTTACAGGATATGGCATACGATTCTCTAAAAATCTGTTTCTCCATGATATCCAAGAACCTCCACCACTAACTATGGCACAGTCGCTGTATCCGGCTTCACCTTTTTTTCTATCTTTTTTGACATCAACAGCTCTTGATTCGGCTCTGGCATACAAAGGTTCTACTCCCTCGTGAGCTTTTAGTTTCAACTTATTACCGAAAATCAACCCACCTTTAGTATCAATTCCTCCACCAAGTGCTTGAAAAATAGCCTGTGCACGACGAAGCTGAAAGTCATTTTTACTAAATGTACTTCTTCTTCCCGGATAATATATCGCATAAGGGGCATGTCTCATAAACTCTCTTGCAATCTCTTCTATATCTTTGGCTCTTATTCCCGTTATCTTCTCCGCCCATTCAGGAGTATAGTGATTGTCTAAAACCAATTTTTTATACTCTTCAAATCCGTTAAAATTCTCTTCGACATACTTTTTATTATAAAGTTCATCTCTAAAAGTCACATAGGTCAAAGCAAGGACAAAAGCCAAATCTGTTCCAGGATTTATAGCCAACCATTTATCGGCTTTTGCAGCTGTATTTGTAAATCTAGGATCCACACAAATCAACTTAGCACCACGATTTAATGTTCTTTTGAAAAAATCCATAGTATCAGGAGTTACTATAGCTTCAGCTCTGTTTGCTCCTGCCATTATGACATACTTTGCGTTTTCCAAATCAGCTTGAGGATAGGCTCCCAAAGTTACACCATACCCAGACACAACCGTCTGCAAACATAAAGAGGCATGATTTAACCAGTTAGAGGAACCAAAAGCTTGATAAAAAGTTTTAAAAGTATGCTCAGCCATACCTTCACCTGCACAAAATAGAAAAGTTGAGCGATTATCTTTTTCTTCATCAAGTATCTTAGCCATACCCGGAAACTTATCAGTACCGTTTAAGATAGCATCATAAGCCTCATCCCAGGTGACTCTTTTGAATTTACCCTCACCTTTTTTTCCAACTCTAATTAGAGGATACTTTAATCTGTCAGGATCATAAAGAGCCTGGATACCGGCATTTCCTCTAGGACAAAGCATGTTTTTCGATTTTGGAAATCTGGGATTGGGATCCAACTTTGTAACTATACCGTTTTCTACTCTGGCAACAGCCGCACATTTGTTTACACACATTTCACAAAGTGTCGGTATATGCTCAGCTTTCACATTTTTAGTCTTGGTGATACCAAAGTTTCCGGTCAATCCGGATTTGGACTCACTGTTGTTAGCATTTAGATTTACAGCCGAACTGGCTGCAACAACACTAAGTGCCACACTACCTTGTAGAAATCTTCTACGAGATACTTCTACTTTCACAATACCTCCTTTATTAAGGATATATAAAATTTTCTTATAATATAAGTTTTATATATCATAACTATAAGTTGAGATATCATTTTATCATTTTTTCCTTTAATATAAATTTTTATAATAAATTTAAGCAAGTATTAATATTGAATGTGTAGATTTAACACAAGGAGCAAATCTTTGTGTTAAAAGAAGTGTTAAAGAAATTTTATTTTAGATAGGAAATAATTTTCTTTTCAAGCTCAGAAATATTTTTCTGATAAGCAAAATAGCTTTTAAACGAACATGCCTGAAAAATATTTTCTATCATCTTAGCCATAGCACTTTTGTAAATCTCTTTTAGATTGGTTTTAAATTCTTTTGCCTGCATAAAAACTCCTATAAAAACCGTCAGTAATAACTTAGTTATCACTGTTGTGATACCTGACCGGTTTGTATCCCTGTTTTAAAAGACTCAATATACCACCTTCAAGATTTACAACTTTGTAACCTTTATCTCCCAAAAACTTTGAAACTACTCCTGTTCTATGTCCTGTTCTGCATATTATTGCAAATTTTTCACCTTTTTTTATATACGAGTTCAATTTGGAAAGAAATTTTGAAATATTATAGTTGCCTTTTTCATCAAAAAAAGTTATAGGAATTGCCCCCTTGACAATCCCTGTCTGTTCCCATTCGGATTTTGTTCTTATATCTACAATTTTTATACCTGAATCTAACACTTTTTGAGAAACCGGTAAACTTATAACTTCCGAAAAAGCACAGCTGAGAAAAACCAGAAAAAGAAAAAGACTTTTTTGCATATATAGCTCCATCATGTTTTAAACAAATATTCTACTTTATTTTTATAAATATTTTTTAAACCCAGATTATGCAATAAGATTGCATAATCTGGGTCAAACCAAACCTGCTTCAGACAAAAAAGGAGAATGTATATATGTAACTTTTTTCAATTTGTCATATTTGGCATACGAAAGATATAATCTCTCTTTTGCTCTTGTTGTTGCCACATAAAAAAGTCTTCTTTCTTCTTCTAGGCTACCGCCTTTACTCATAAGCTTTCTGTTTGGAAATCGGCCATCCATTAAATCTACAACAAAAACTTCTTTAAACTCCAAGCCTTTACTTGCATGAACACTCAAAAGATTTACTCCCTCTCCCTCACTCATTTCAGTACTTCCCAAAGTAAGAGAGTTTAAAAATCTTTCATTTAAAGAGTAGTTTTTTGCCAACTCCTTCAATAAGAAAACTTTCCTAAAAATTCTATCTTTTGCCTCTTTTTTTAAATCCTGATCGATTGTTCCGTCTTTTCTGGTTGAGCGTTTTGTACTTAAAACATTAACTATATATAAAAATATTTCAGAATTGGATATATGATTTATCATACTGACAGGATTTTTTATTTTGGAAACAGATTTTAGAAAGTTATAAAAACTGTACAGATATTTTGCTCCGTCTTGAGTCAACTTTGAATGTTTTAGAACAGGATTCGCCAAAAATGATTCATTAAAACCCAACTTATAGAATCTACTGACACTGCCAAACTCACTATGGTTGTCAAAAAGTCCCAACTGATAATTCTTTACTCTCTTCTCAAAAGGGTTTGAAATATCATTAGGATGAAAAAGACCTTTATATATACTCCCGTCCCCCAATTTGAAAAGAGCATCAAATATCTCCTTTCCGATAGCACTTCCAACTCCTTTGGCATACTCAAAAATATGTATAAAACTCATCATATCTTTTGGATTCAAAGCTATGCTAAAAAGATCAAGAACTATTTTCACTTCCCTTGCATCAAAAAAACTGCTGCTTCCTTTTCTTTTACATGATATTCCTTTTTCTCTCAATGTAGCCTCCAATCCGTCTGCACTGGAATTGTTTCTAAAGATAACAGCTATCTCATCATGAGGAGTTTTTAAATTCTGTATAATAGAAGAAATACCTCTGTACTGATCGAACAACTCTTCATAAATAAGAAGCTTTGGAAGTTCAAAATCACCTTTTTTGGTCACTTCAAGTTTTTTTTCATAAAGTCTCGGATTGTTTTTTATAACCCTGTTTGACAAAGACAAAATCTCTTTTGAAGAACGATAATTCTTCGTAAGAGTATATACATTTGCACCTTTGTATCTTTTGGCAAATGTACCTATAATCTCAATATTTGCTCCGTTAAAAGCATAAATACTCTGATCATAATCACCGACACAAAAAAGTGACTTTTTGTCAAACGCATCTATAAGTGAACCCTGCAGAGTATTTGTATCCTGATATTCATCTACAAGAACTTCAGAAAATTTTATATCATCTCTTTTTTTCAATTCATTTCTGGTCATAATAAGAAGATCATTAAATCCTACATAACCAAAATCCTTTTTTGCTTTTTCAAACTCTTCAAAAATATCTTCATATATATCATAATAAACACCGTGTTCACTATCCTGTTCTTTCAACCATTCTGAAAAAGAGATATCTATAGCTGAATTTTGATACAGTGAGTAAATATCATAAAGATATGATGAAAGATACGGTTTTATAGGTGAATCTATATGATCAAATCTCCTCTTTTCATAAATGCTTTTGAGTAAGATTTTTAAGTCTTTAGGTTGTTTTAAAACTATATTTTTTCCCATCTGTCTGAGAAGTTTATAACTTACAGCATGAAATGTCCCGGATAAAATCTTTTGTGTCATCTTTTTGTCAAAATAATCTTCCAACCTTCCTATCATTTCCGCCGCTGCTTTATTGGTAAAAGTCAACAAAAGAATATATTCCGGTTTTACATCCTGTTCTTTCAAAAGATATGCAATCCTGGCTACTATTGTAGATGTTTTTCCTGTACCTGCACTTGCTATGACAAGATTTGCTCCGGCTGGAGCTTTTATGGCTTGAAGTTGTTCCCTGTTTAATCTGCTTAGTGGCATCTCTCTCCTTAAAAAGATGTGATTATATAGAAAAACTATTTGATTTTAGCTAAAGTTTAAAGAACTTTTATCGATATTTTAGATATACTATGTATAAAATTTAATGAGGAGTTTCAAATGAAAAGAAGTGGTTTTACCATGGTAGAGTTGATTTTTGTAATCGTTATAATCGGTATATTGGCTGCTACTGCATTGCCAAAGTTTAATGGTGTTAGAGATAGAGCAAAAGCAAATACAGAGCTCTCAGCAATGAGCAGCTTAGATAGTGGAGCAATAACTGCTCAAACAGAATTTCGTTTTCAAGATTATAAAGACAGAAAGGTTGACTGGCATGATAGAACTATAGACAATGGAAATAAAGCAAATGACTATGCTAGTGTTAACAATGACCATGATGTATTGAAAAAAATCATGAAAAAAGGTGATAAATTCAAAATTATAGGTTATGCAGAAGTAAATACTGATACAAATGCTACAAATGATGTATTAATGATAACAGGTGAATCAAGTGATAGAACAAATGGTATATCAGAGCCTAAAGATGGAGATATAGCAGGAAGTCCGGATAAAACAGATTTTTGGGTATTTAATCCAAATAATTTTGATCTAAATGTATCAGGAACAAATATAAACGGAAGTTCAGGATGGGTAAAAGTTCCTTCTGAAAGTGTAACTTTAGTTGATGTAAATGGAACTATTAATGTTACTGATGTTTTAATGGACAATCTTGAAACAAGTACTGATGAAAATGCAAGCTCAACAGCTGTAAATTAAAATATTAAGTTATGAAACATTCAGCATTTACAATAGTAGAACTTATCTTTGTAATTGTTATCATTGGGATACTGGCTTCGGTTGCTATCCCTAAACTCTCTGGTGTAACTGACGGAGCAAAAAAAACTGCTGAGATAGCAACTATCTCGGCAGTTGCTACAGCACTTGAGAGTGCAAATGGAGAGTGGAGTATAAATGAAGGAGATTTTACATGGGGGAATCACAGAAGTTCAGATGAGATAAACTCCACTACAGGTTATCCAATGAATTTGGGAAGCAGTAATGACAAACCTTTTGACTATGTTAT
>CAYRRJ010000056.1:0-7435 GCA_964426645.1 uncultured Campylobacterales bacterium
ATTTCAGTTTTGGCAGGGCTTAGTGTAGCCGTACTTAATGCCTCGGGTTACAGAATTCCTGAGCAGTCTTTGAACTCAATGGCACTTAGTGCTGCTTATGTGGCTGGAGCTAGTGGTGCGGATGCCAGTTATTACAACCCTGCAAATATGGCTTTTAGTGAAAGTGGTTCAGAACTCGAAGCTGCTTTTACTGTAATTCATTTACCAAAGTTTACATATGATGATGCTGTTAATCCAACACTGTTTAACGGTGATTCGTTGAGTGAAAATTTTTATGTGCCTACTTTCCACTATATATCTCCTGAAAAAGGAAACTGGAGGTTTGGTCTCTCTTTTGTTGCTCCAGGCGGTCTTTCAAAAAGATGGGATGAACCTTATCCAAAGACTACAGCTCAAGAGTTTACATTAAAAATTTTAGAGTTAAATCCAACAGCCAGTTATAAAGTAAATGATAAGTTTGCTATAGGTTTTGGTTTGAGAGCAGTATATACTGACGGTATAGTTAAAAGCGATGGTGTAGTTCCTGCTGATCTTGATCATGATGGAACAAAAGAATCTTATGTTCATGTATCTAGGGATATGGATGGGGATTCAATAGATTTTGGTTACAATTTGGCTTTAAGTTACAAACCAATACCAAACTTGACTCTTTCAACTACTTATCGTTCAAAAGTCGATTTAACGGTTAGTGGAAATGCATTGTTGTCAAATATTGTTGTAAATAGCCCTTTTGCTCCAGCTGGAACGGTATTGGGTGCATATAATAACGGTGCAAAAGTTACTGTTCCGCTACCTGCGTCTTTAGCTTTGGCAGTTGCTTATAATATCAATAAAACAACTATAGAGTTTGTCTTGGATAGAACATATTGGTCAAGTTATAAAAATCTGGATTTCAACTATGATGTTGATTTGACTGCTACTGCTTTAGCGGGTTTTGATAAAATTATTCCTAAAAACTGGGAAGATGTAAATTCATATCGTATAAGCGTAACTCATCAATATAGTGATAAATTAAAACTTATGGCAGGATTTGTTATAGATAAGACACCAATTCCTAACTCTACATTGGGATTTGAACTTCCAGGAAGTGATGCAAAATTATATTCTGTAGGTTTCGAGTATAAGTTAAACAACAAAATGAAAGTAGGAATGGCTTATCTTTATGATGATAAAGAGAGTAGAACCGTGACTAACAGTACGGTACATGGTACATTTACAGATGGCGGAGCACATCTTTTTACACTCTCTTTGAAATACAGGTTCTAATATGACAAAATACAAATATCAGAATTTTTATGAGATTATTGAGAGCAACGCCAGTGTTGCTCCCAATAAAACAGCTATCTTTATGGAAGAAAGAAAAGTTTCAAATCTAAGATTGAAACAGGATGTTGATACATTTACCAGATTTTTAGAGTTCAGCGGTATAAAAAAAGGTGACAGAGTTGCCATGATAGTTGTAAACTCTGTTGAATTTGTCGTATCTTTGTTCGCTATTACCAAGATAGGTGCCATAGCAGTACCGATAAATACATTTTTGAAAAAAGATGAATATGAATACATAGTAAGTGATTCCGGTGCAAAACTTCTTATAAGTTCTACATCTTTGTCAAAAGAGACTAAAGGTTTGTTGGATACTACACAGATAGAAAAGATAGTCTGGACGGAAAAATATGATGAATTGGATGAAAAAAACTACAGTTTTGCAGAGATGGATGTTAGTTATGAGGCTAATGAAGTAGGTATAGAAAAACCTGCTCTTGATGATTTGGCATGTATAATATATACTTCGGGGACTACAGGTAAACCAAAAGGCGCAATGCTTAGTTTTAGAAATATCTTATCCAATTCCGTTGGGGGAGAAGAGATTTTTAAGATTACACAAAAAGACAGATTTATAGTATTTTTACCTATGTTTCACTCATTTACCTTTTCTATCATGGTTGTCCTTCCTCTTTTTGCAGGAGCTTCTATGGTAATAGTGAAGTCTATCTTTCCATTTGCAAATGTCTTAAAACAGGTACTTTTAAAGAGGGTTACCATATTTTTAGGGGTTCCGACTCTTTATAATGCTCTTTTAAAAGCCAAAATTCCATGGTATTTTATGTGGTTTAACAAAGTCAGGGTGTTTATCAGTGGAAGTGCGCCACTCAGTGAGCAGGCTCTTAACGATTTTGGAAAAAAGTTCAAAAATGGAGTCTTAACAGAAGGATACGGACTTAGTGAGTGTTCTCCGGCAGTTGCTGTAAACAGACTTGAGAAACAGAAACCTCTTTCGGTTGGTCTTCCTTTACCTGGATACGAGGTTAAAATAGTAAATGACGAAATGGTTGAACTTCCAACAGGAGAAGTGGGAGAAATCATCGTCAAAGGTGACTGTGTTATGCAGGGATACTTAAATCATCCCGATGCCACAGATGAAACTATTATAAATGGTTGGCTTTTAACAGGGGATCTTGGAAAAGTTGATGATGAGGGATTTTTATATATAGTTGACAGAAAAAAAGACTTGATTATATCCAAAGGTATCAATATCTATCCAAGAGAGATAGAGGAGGAGATTTACAAGTTTGAAGGAGTTGATTCCGCCGCTGTTATAGGTGTGAAAAACGAGGTTAATGACGAAGATGTTATGGCTTTTATTCAGCCCAAAGAAGATGTAGAACTGGATACCCAAGAGATAAAACAGTATCTTAAAGAACGTTTGGCAAACTTTAAACTACCAAAACAGATTTATTTGGTTGAGGAGTTACCGAAAAATGCAACAGGAAAAGTTTTAAAAAGAGTTCTAAAAGAACAGGTCCAAAAAGGAAACTTTTCAAAATAACTCTATTATTCAAGCAGGGTTTTTCTCTGTTTGAAAATTATACTACAGGATAGTTTTATTGAAATATTTGATTGATTTTATTCAAAACGGTGATATAAGCAGTAGCAGTATTTTTCCTCACCTGAAATGTACCGAAGATGAGGCTTTGATATTGAAATATATGACAAGAGAGTACATCGAAGGAGTAGTTGACATAACAGTTTTGGATATGTTAAATGCCACTTTCGGTAAGGAAAACTATAAAAGTTTGAAATACCTTTATTTGGTAAAAAACCTGATGGAACAGGGTTGGATTATACAGGCTAACTTTTTACATGTAAATTTGACAGAAATTACAAATCTTGAACTTTTAAACAGTACAGTTTCTCTCAGTTCGACTTTTTTAAAGATACTAGAAGAAGGTTCACTGGAGTTAAAACTTCCTGATATAGAAGAGTATGGTGATCATCTGGAATATCTTAAAGATCAGTTTTCAAGGATTGATCTATATCAGAAACTTTCAGGTTTAAAATATAATGTAACAGTTGATTCACCAAGTATTAACAGGATAAAAAACAGACTTTTGGAGTTGGAAAACAGAATAAACGAAAAGATAAAAGTTACGACCAAAGAGATAGTAGTTGAATCTATTTTCAAAGAGCATGGGTTAAACCAGAAAGAACAGCTTATTTTTTTAGCACTTTTAAAAGAGGAGTATGCAAGTGAATTTGAGAGTTTGAGGGATATGAATACTCTTATAAATCTCATAAGTTTTGATGATTATGAAAAGATAAAAAACCGTTCATTGTTGGAGGACGGTAGCAGACTTATAGAATCAATGCTTATAGATTATGACGAAATGCTAAATTCTTTTGGAGGAGTTACAAGAAGTTTTTATATAAGCGAAGATATTTTACAGAGAATAATGCATCCCAACAAACAGAAAAAAAACAAAAAGATTAAACTTGATATGCTTATAGAAGAGCAGGAGCTTTTTGAACTGATAGACCCGAAAACAACTATAGATGATGTAGTTTTGCATCCTAAAACAAGAGAGGTTTTGGATGCATTGTTAAAGCAGGTCAACAGGGATGTTTTAAAATTACTAAAAGAGTGGGGTATAAAAAGCAGAGGCAGTGGAATTGATGCAAAGATTATATTTTACGGACCTCCGGGAACCGGAAAAACTATGACAGCTCTTAGTTTGGCAAAGTCTATGAAAAAAAGAGTTTTAAGTTTTGACTGTTCAAAAATTCTTTCCAAATATGTAGGTGAAAGTGAAAAAAATGTAAGAAATATATTTGATACCTATAAAGAGTTGAGTTTGAAAACAAAAAGCAAACCTATCTTACTTTTAAATGAAGCTGACCAGTTTCTTAGTTCAAGAACTACAGACTCAGGATCAAGCGCAGACAAAATGCATAATCAGATGCAAAATATTTTTCTGGAGCAGATAGAAAAATTTGATGGGGTGCTGATTGCCACAACCAATCTTTTGGAAACTATAGACCCGGCATTTTCAAGAAGATTTGATTATAAAATAGAGTTTGCAAAGCCAAATTATAATCAAAGGCTTGAGCTTTGGAGAAGGATGTTGCCTGAAAATGCACTGTATTGTGAAAATTTTCAAATAGAAGAATTGGCAAAGTTTGAACTTACAGGCGGACAGATAAAAGTGATACTTAAAAATACCGCTTTGAGGGTTGCTGTTAAAAATGAACCTATATTTGAGTTGAGTGATTTTATAGAGAGTATTGAAAGAGAAAAAAGAGGAAGTTTTGATTCATCCAAAGCTATGGGTTTTATGAATTAAATAAAATAGTTTTATCCAATAAGTTAAGTTAAATAGAATTTATAATATTATGGATAGTATTTTTGTAAAATTATGTTAAAATAAAATAAAAAAATTAAAATTAAAATTTAAGAAGGAAGGATTCTCCATGACACCACTGTCACATATGGATTTTGCACATCCCTATTTTGGTGCATTTTTTCTACTGATATTTGGGACAACGGTATTTTATGCAATTACTGTTGCTGCTAGGATAGTCAGTAGAAAGATGGCAAGACTGGATACCGAAAAGTTAAAACTGACTATATATGAGTGTGGTCCTGAAGTTACAAAGCAGCCAAATAAAATTTCGGCACATTTCTATCTTTTTGCGCTTTTGTTTATTCTTTTTGATGTGGAAATAATTTTTATGTTTCCATGGGCAGTTGATTTTAAAGTGCTTGGATGGTTTGGTTTTGTTGAAATGGTTCTTTTTATATTGTTACTTACTATCGGATTTGTTTACGCTTGGAAAAAAGGAGCATTACAGTGGCACAGCATAAAATAAATTATTTAAGTGAAGCAGGACTACCTGTTGCTCTGACAACGGTTGATAAGCTTGTACAATGGGGAAGAAGTAACTCTTTGTGGCCTTTGACATATGGATTGGCCTGTTGTGCAATAGAGATGATGGCAACAGGTGCCAGTAGATATGACTTTGACAGATTCGGTACAATTTTCAGAGCCAGTCCAAGACAGTCGGATGTACTTATAATAGCAGGAACTTTAACTAAAAAACACTCTCCTTTTATGAGAAGGCTGTATGATCAGATGAGTGAGCCAAAGTGGGTTATAAGTATGGGAAGCTGTGCAAATACAGGAGGAATGTTCAACACTTACGCTACTGTACAAGGAGCTGACAGAATAATACCTGTTGATATATATCTTCCCGGATGTGCACCTCGTCCTGAAACACTACAGTATGCTTTGATGCTGTTACAAAAGAAAATCAGAAAAGAAAAGGCTTCTAGAAAACTAAAGCCTAAAAGGTTGGTATAATGAGAAAGTATGTAGATAAAAACAATACTCAGGCAAGACCTTATTATACGGATAGATTTCATAAAGTTCCACATATTCCGAAAGAAGATATAAAAGAAGATAAAGTTTTTGCAAAAGATGTAGAAGAGTTAAAAAAAGAGTTTGAGATAAAAGAAGCATATATACAAAGAGAGCAACTTGTCGTATATATAAATCCGGATGACAATGTTGAAGTCCTGAAGTTTCTAAGAGATAGATTGGAATACAATTTTTTGAGTGAGCTTAGCGCTATAGACTGGTTGGCAAAAAGTGGAGAGTTTGAGATATTTTATCAGATGCTTTCTACATCCAAGAAAAAAAGAATGAGAGTAAAACTGTTTATAAAAGAGAAAGATCCTCTCAAAAGTGTTTCTGAAATATACAAAAGTGCAGATTGGTCAGAGAGGGAAATGTATGATATGTTTGGTGTTGTCATAACGGGACATCACTATATGAAAAGGATTTTGATGCCTGATGATTGGTATGGACATCCTCTTAGAAAAACATACCCTTTGCAAGGAGATGAACATGCGCAGTGGTATGAAGTAGATAAGATATTCGGAGAAGAGTACAGAGATGTTATAGGACCGGAACAAAGAGATTCTGCCAGAGTTGATGAGAATGATACTTATAATTTTGCAAGAATCAGACATGAAGTACCTTTTGGTGCCGATCCTTCGAAAGATATAGTCAAAACTGATTATCAGGAAGAGGATGGAGTATTTTTGGTTAAAAAACTGAAAAAAGATGAAAGTAAAATTTTGAAAGAGAGACCGTAGCTATGCAAAAAGTAAACAGACTTCAACCTTTTTATGAAAATATAGCTTTTGAGCGTGAAGACAATCATATGATAGTAAACTTTGGTCCACAGCATCCGTCTTCACACGGTCAATTGAGACTTATACTTGAACTTGACGGAGAGTTGGTTACAAAAGCAGTTCCTGATGTGGGGTATCTGCATCGTGGTATGGAAAAAATGGCTGAAAACATGATATACAATGAATTTTTGCCTACAACCGACAGAATGGATTATATAGCAGCCACTTCAAATAACTACGGTTTTGCATTGGCTGTTGAAAAACTTATAGGTTTGGAAGTTCCTCGTCGTGCCAAAGTTATAAGAATGATGCTTTTGGAGCTTAACCGTATAATTTCACATCTTTTCTGGTTGGCTACTCATGCATTGGATGTCGGGGCTATGACCATCTTTTTGTATGCTTTTAGAGAAAGAGAGTATGCAATGGATTTGATGGAGGAGTATTGTGGAGCAAGGCTTACCCACTCTGCAGTGAGAATAGGTGGTGTGCCTCTTGATTTGCCGGATGGCTGGATAGCCGGTTTAAGTAAATTTATAGATAAGTTACCAAAAGATATAGCAGATTATGAAGGATTGCTGGATCAAAACAGAATTTGGAAGATGAGGTTAGAAGAGATAGGTGTAATATCCCCTGAAATGGCTCAGACATGGGGTTGTAGCGGTCCAATGCTTAGAGGTAGTGGAATTGCATGGGATATAAGAAAAGAAGAGCCTTATGAGCTGTATGATGAAATAGAGTTTGATGTGCCTGTCAGTACTACGAATGACAGTTACGGAAGATATAAGCTTCATATGGAAGAGATGAGACAGAGTATCAGAATTTTGAGACAGCTTATACCTATGTACGATAAGACAGAGCCTCAGATTATGGCTGATGCTCCAAAATATGTTTCAGCTCCAAAAGAGCAGATTATGACGCAAAACTACTCTTTAATGCAGCATTTTGTTCTTGTAACACAAGGTA
>CAYRRJ010000057.1:0-7308 GCA_964426645.1 uncultured Campylobacterales bacterium
AGATTTTTTTTCAGCATATCTTTGTATCTTTTTGTATCCAATTTCAGTTTTTTCAATTTTGTTTCATTTGCTTTGATATTAAGTTTTAAAGCTTCTATCTTTTTTCTGTATAGATTTATATTATTTTTTGATATCCTTTCATTTAAATCCAACTCTTTTGTTACTCTTTGGAGTTTGTTTTGTAAAGCCTCAATGTTTTTTTCCACTATATGAATGCTGTTTTCTATTTTTTGCTTTGCTGTCAGGAAGTCTTTTGGGTCCAGTTTTGCCAGTATATCTCCTTTTTTGATAGTATCACCCTCAAGCTTGTTCATCTCTATAATTTTACCCGGTACCTTAAAGTTTAATATACTTAAAGAGTCGCTTTTAATAAAAGCAGCGTCGCTGACGGCATTTGATGATCTGAAAGAGAGATAGTTATATCCCATATATGCAAAAAGTACTATTAGTAAAACTATTACCAATGTTCCTGTTTTTTTCATTTTATAAATCCTGAAACTTTTTTGTGAATTATATTCACTTTTTTATAAACTTATTCTTAATTAAGTAAATATTTTCTATAATTTCAAAATTAAGGGTTAAAAAAGGTAGGGTTCTATTATGAAAGAGAAAATTGCTTCAAAAATAAAAGATTTAAAGAAGAGTTTGATTCTTGAAGAAGCTTGTAAATATTTTGAAGAGGTTGGTTTTGAAAATGTCAAAATGAGTGATTTGGCAAGAAATTGTGATATTTCTGTAGGACAGTTATATAAACTATTTGATTCAAAAGAGAATATCTTCTATGAATATGTCAGTTATATTATAAATCAATTTTACAAAAATCTTATTTCTCAATCAAAAGAGTTAAGTTCTCCAAAAGATAAGCTGTTGCTCTATCTTAGATTAAAATTTGCCATATTCAATGACAAGAAGAGAATATTAACAGATTCTGTCGCCGGAGATCCTCTCTTTTTCTCCAAATTAAATACTAAAAATAAAAAAATTGTTCAGCCTATATTTGAGTTTTTAAGTATGGAGTTGGAAAAACTTGCAAGAGAGTATGGATTGGAAGATGATCTAAATTTTCTTCAGGTTGCTCATGTCTTTAATTCTTTTACTATAGGTTATGTGGAGTACTGGTTAAGCAGTGATGATGATAATAAACTTAATGTTGATGTTGAAGATATGCTGGAGAGATTTATAGCCGGATTTACATGTAAAGGAAAAAAATGAAAAAATTTAGAATCAAAGATGTTCTGACTATATCGTTTTCCCATTTGGCACACGATATATACTCCTCTTTTTTGGCTCCTATGCTGCCTCTTTTGATAGACAAAGTGGGAATGAGTCTTAGTGAAGCAGGGTTTTTGGATATAGCCAGAAGGCTTCCATCCCTGTTTAATCCTCTCTTTGGGTTGATGGCTGAAAAAAAAGGAGTGAAATATTTTGTGATACTGACTCCTGCCACTACAGCTATAGCCATGGGATTGGTAGGGCTTGTCAACTCCTATATACTTCTTTTACTTTTACTTTTTGCAGCGGGACTCAGTGCAGCTCTTTATCATATACCAAGTCCTGTTATGATAAAAGAGGCTTCCGGGGACAAAACAGGTCGTGGTATGAGTTTTTTTATGGTTGGAGGAGAAAGTGCTAGAACCATAGGACCGTTAATAATTACAGCAGCTATTACGCACTGGGGATTGGAGGGTAGTTATAGACTTATTCCTTTTGGGGTGTTGGCGTCTTTTTTACTCTATTTAAGGCTCAGAAATTTTGAATTTCACAAAGATTTTTCAAAAAAGAGAGAAAAGGGAGATATAAAAGAGTTTTTTAGAAAATATACAGGTTTTTTTAGTTTGATAGGGGGATTTATTCTTTTTCAATCAATGATGAAATCGTCACTTGTTTTATATATGCCTGTATATTTGGTGCAAAAGGGAGCAACCTTGTGGGAAGCTGGTATATCTTTATCCGTTTTGCAGTTTTTTGGTATTTTGGGGACTATGTTTTCAGGTTCGTATTCAGATAAGATAGGCAGAGTAAATATGCTGTTTATCTCAACCACAATTTCTGCTGTATTTATGTTTTTGTTTGTCCAATACGGTTCAGTTTTCCTTTTTCCGATACTTGCGGTTTTGGGATTTTTTCTATTTGCGTCAGGTCCCGTTTTGATGGCAAGTGTTCAAGACCTTAACTCTTCAATGCCGACATTTGCAAACAGTATGTATATGACTGTAAATTTTGGTGTGAGTTCCATAGCTGTTTTTTCACTTGGTATGCTTGGAGATAGGTATGGACTTACCTTTATGTATAATATCGCTATAGTATGTGCCTTTTTGTGTCTTGTATTTATATATTTTTTAGGTAAAAAACAATAGTATAAACTAAAAAAAAGGATATGCAGATTATGAAAGCAAAAATCGGGATATTGACTATGTCAGACAGAGCAAGTGCGGGGATTTATGAGGATTTATCGGGGAAAGCTATCATAGATACAATGAATGAGTATCTTGTTTCTCCTTGGGAAAGTGTTTACAGGGTTATCAGTGATGATAGAGAATTGATAGAAAAAAATCTGAAAGAGTTATCAGATGATGAAGAGTGCTGTCTGATAGTAACAACAGGAGGAACCGGTCCTGCAAAAAGAGATGTTACCCCTGAAGCAACAGAAGCTGTATGTGAAAAAATGATGCCGGGATTTGGAGAGCTTATGAGACAGGTTAGTCTCAAGTATGTGCCGACTGCTATATTGTCAAGGCAGACAGCAGGTATAAGAGGTAAATCTCTTATTATAAATCTTCCTGGCAAACCAAAAAGCATAAGAGAGTGCTTGGATGCTGTTTTCCCGGCGGTTCCTTACTGTATAGACTTGCTGGAAGGTCCTTATCTGGAGTGCAATGAAGAAGTTATAAAACCGTTTCGACCAAAATCAAAATGAAAAAATATCTGATTCTGGTAAATGGAAAATCTCCGAAGAAAAAGAGAATTTTACCTTTTATAGAGGAGGGATACAAACTTGTCTGTGCTGATGGTGGAGCCAATAGTGCATACAAGTTGGAGCTTTTGCCTGATTTTATAGTAGGAGATTTTGATTCTATAAAACCGAGAGTAAAAAAATTTTATAAAGATTTCTCCACTTTTGTTAAGATAAAGGACCAAGATAGAACCGATACCGAAAAAGCACTGGAATTTGTGATAAAAAATGGTGCAAAAGAGGTTTTGGTATTTGGTGTAAACGGAAACAGAAGCGATCATGTTTACTATAATATTCAGATTTTTTCCAAGTTTGCAAAAAAAGTTGATTTGGCTGTTATAGAGGATAAGGAAGTTATAAATTTTATTACACAGAGTATAGAGTTTGAAACTGAGAAAAATGAGAGAATTTCACTTTTTTGTATGAATGATTCTTTACATGTAAAGTCAAATGGTCTAAAATATGAGTTAAATGGGAAAAATATAGCAAGTATAAGCAATAAAACTGTCAAAAAAAAGGTTATTCTAGAATTGAAAAACAGCGGTTCTTTGATGGTTGTAAGAGAGCTAAAATAACGCTAGAAGAGTTATCCCAAAAATAATTCTGTATATTCCAAAACTTACAAATGTAAATTTTGACAAAAAAGAGAGAAGAAATTTCATACTGCCTAAAGCTACTATGTAAGATACCCCAAAACCTACAAGAAGAGTTGTAAGATTTTCAGAAGAAAATTCACTATAGTGTTTGAGTATGTCATATCCGCTGACACTAAGCATTACCGGGAATGCCAACAAAAAACTGAATTCAGCACTGGCACTTCTGCTAAGACCGCTTAACAGTCCTCCCACTATGCTGGAACCTGCTCTACTAGTACCGGGGATGAGCGCAAAAACCTGAGCTATTCCTATAAATAATGCCTCTTTATAGCCAATTTTTTCTATATCTTTAACAGTTACTTTTCTTTCATCATAAAATTTTTCAATTATTAAAAAGATTATCCCCCCTAGTATAAACATTATTGCAACGATTTTGAGAGAAAAAAGCTCTTTTATCTGATGTCTGAAAATAAAGCCGATAACAGCCAAGGGAAGATAAGCTGTTATGATTTTTTTCCATAAGTTTAGTTTTTTTAAAGTAAATTTATCTTTATAAAGAGAAAATACCGCCAATATGGCAGACAATTGTATGATAACTTCAAAAGCCTTTATGTCATCACTTTGTGGAAGCCCAAGAAAACTGCTTGCTACTATAAGATGACCTGTCGAAGAGATAGGTAAAAATTCGGTAAATCCTTCGATGATTCCAAGGATTACTGCTTGAAAGATATCCACTTTTGTCCTTTTTTATCTGTTTTGTATGGATAATCCTTCAAAAAGAAGGATTATCTTTTATATGAGAGCTTTCAGTTCATTTTCTACTTTTGAGAGTTTTTCTTTTGCCTCTTTTAAAGCTTTTTGATTTGTTTCTACTACCTCTTTTGGTGCATTTTTTACAAATCTCTCATTTGATAGCATACCATTTAGTTTTGATATCTCTTTTTCAAGTTTGTTTTTTTGGTTTTCAAGTCTTTGTATGATAGGAGTCAGGTCTATACCCTCAAGAGGTATATAGACTTCCAAGTTATCACTTATATCACCTGCAGAGTTATCTACTTTTTTGTCTGTAAATTCAATATCCTCAACCTTTGCCAGAAGTTTGATGTATTCTGTAGCATCTTTTAGTAAGGATGAGTCGGTTTTGATATATGCTTTTTCTATCTTTTTGTTACCCATTTCTATATTTGCTTTTGCACGACGAATACTTACTATTGCTTCTATAACAAGACTGAAAGTCTCTTCTATATCTAAGTCTATAGGAGTCGGTTTTGGATACTCTTTTACCATTATGGATTCACCGTTTTCAAGGTTGGTATTTGAGAGTTCTTGATAGAGATATTCAGATATGAAAGGAGCTATTGGGTGAAGCAGTTTCATAGCCTCCTTAAAGATACTTCCGAGTTCTTTTATACTTTTTTTGTCAGCTTTGCTCAGCTCTATACCCCAGTCACAAAATTCACCCCATAAAAATCTGTAAAGAGTAGTTGCTACATCGTTAAATCTATAGTTATCAAGATGTTCCCTTACCTCTTTTGTAGCTGTTGAGAATCTACTGTAGATATATCTTCCCAGTTTTGTCTCTATCTTTATATCTTGCAAATCATCAAATTTATCTTCATTCATCAAAAGAAATCTTGAAGCATTATAGAGTTTGTTGGTGAAGTTTCTTATCTGTTCAAGTTTTTCTCCGCTTAGTTTTATATCTCTTCCCTGTACTGCTAAAATAGCAAGAGTGAATCTTAATGTGTCGGCACTGTATTCGCTTATAGTATCCAGAGGGTCTATTACATTGCCCTTTGATTTACTCATCTTTTGACCGTTTTCGTCTTTTACCAAAGCATGTAGGTAGATATCTTTAAAAGGTAACTCTTTTAGCGTTTGGTCACCTTGAAACATCTTTCTAGCAACCCAGAAAAAGAGTATATCAAATCCTGTAATAAGCAGAGAGTTTGGATAAAATTCTTTTAAATCCTCTTCAAACCATTTCTCATTTTTAAATATATCATCATTGCCCCAACCAAGAGTAGAAAAAGGCCAAAGACCGGAACTAAACCAGGTATCCAGTACATCGGGGTCTTGGTAGATATTTTTACTTTTACATTTAGGACACTCTTCTTGAGTCTCTTCTTCACTTGCCCATTCATGATTGCACTCTTTACAGTAGAAGACAGGTATCTGATGTCCCCACCAGAGTTGCCTTGATATACACCAGTCTCTAAGCTCCTTCATCCATGCGTTAAAAGAGTTAATCCAGTGACTAGGATAAAACTCACAAAGGTGTTCATTTACTTTTTTGACAGTGTTATCGGCAATCTCTTTTTTTACAAACCACTGTTTTGATATATAAGGCTCAACAACATTTTTACATCTGTAACAGTGACCGACTTGATTAGTGTAATCTTCGATTTTTTCAACAAAACCTTCATCTTTTAGTTTTTCTACTATTCTATCTCTAGCTTCAAGTCTTTCTAATCCCTTGAATTCTCCTGCATACTCATTTAGATAACCTTTTTCATCGAAAACTGTTATAAATTCCAAATTATGTCTTTTCCCTACTTCATAGTCGTTAGGGTCATGTGCCGGAGTTACTTTTACACAGCCTGTTCCAAATTCCATATCAACATGTCTGTCAGCTATGATTTTTAATTCTCTGTTTACTAAAGGTAAAATTAGTTCTTTACCTATTAGATGTTTATACCTTTCATCATCAGGATTTACCATAACGGCGGTATCTCCAAAGTATGTTTCAGGTCGGGTGGTAGCTACTGTTATAAAACCACTTTCGTCTTTTAGAGGATATTTGAGATAGTAGAGTTTTTGGTGTTTCTCTTCATACTCAACCTCTATATCACTTAGTGCTCCGTCGTGAGTACACCAGTTTATCATATAATTGTCTCTTACTATGAGTCCTTCATTGTATAGTTTTACAAAAGCTTTTCTAACAGCACTTTTGAGTCCCTCATCCATGGTAAATCTTTCTCTGCTCCAAGCAGGAGAGATACCAAGTTTTCTCATTTGATGTACTATTTTCCCTCCGCTTATCTCTTTCCACTCCCAGACTTTTTCCAAAAACTTCTCTCTTCCTATGTCCTCTTTTTTTATACCTTGAGCAAGAAGTTGTTTTTCCACTACATTTTGAGTGGCTATACCTGCATGGTCGGTTCCCGGTTGCCAAAGAGTTTTGTAACCATCCATTCTTTTGTATCTGGTTATGATATCCTGAAGAGTAAAAGTCAGGGCATGACCTATATGAAGGCTTCCTGTTACATTTGGAGGAGGCATCATGATACAAAAGTTTTTATTTTCTTGTTGTATCTGTTTATTGCCGTTAATCTCAAAATAGCCTCTCTCTTCCCATATTTTATAGTATTTGTCTTCGGTTTCTTTAGGATTGTAAAATTTTTTGTTTTCACTCATTTGGATGGTACCTCTTAAATTTAATGACGCGATTATACAAAAAAGGTATTGAAAAGTTGATTAATGTTAAAATGGTTTTTATGAAAAAGTTAAAAATTTTAATATGCGGTGCTTCTGGATTTATAGGCACACATTTGATAAAAGATTTGGTGCAGGATGGACATGAAATAGTCTATCTTACAAGAAGTCATCTTAAAGATATGGACAGATTGTGTTCTCTCGTTGATGGAGTTGATGGTATTATAAATCTCTGTGGTGCACCTCTACTTCGAAGATGGAGTGAAGAGTATAAAAAAGAGATATATCAAAGTAGAGTTTTGACTACAAAAATCTTGGTAGATG
>CAYRRJ010000058.1:0-7180 GCA_964426645.1 uncultured Campylobacterales bacterium
AAGAGTTTGATGAAAAATTTGATAATGGAGAAGATATAAGTGAATATCTTGACTTTTCAAAAGCAACAAAACAAAATACTCTAAAAACAGATACAAAAAAAGTAAATGTGGATTTTCCCGAGTGGGTTATTGAGTCTTTAGATAGAGAAGCAAAAAAGATAGGTGTAACAAGACAGTCCATCATTAAAGTTTGGATAGCCGAAAGACTTAAAGAAGAATCTGGACACCAACAAGCGAGTTAACAAAACATAGGAGCTAATAAGTAGCCGAGCGAGTTCTTGCCTGTTGGCACCAAAGGTGCCTCCGAACAAAGTTAGCAAATGCGGTTTTCACGAAGTGAAAAAACTTCCTTGAGGTCGCTGGAGCGAACACTCTTCGCACTTCTTTGACCTTTCAACTTCAAACTTCGTTTGAGTTTCAGTCCAAAGAGTGCCGCTCGGCTACTTCCGTTATGTATTGACAAGTTGTACTTTATGTTGTACAATATCCTTTTTAGATTTAGAAGGATAGCAAATGTTACAAAAAGCAATATCAGTAAGTCAGGCAAGAGCTAATATATTTAAACTAATTAATGAAACAAATCAAAGTCATACACCAATTATAATAACTGGTAAGAAAAATGATGCTGTATTATTATCGCTAGATGATTGGAATGCTATACAAGAAACACTATATTTAAACTCAATACCAAATGTAAAGCAAAGTATCATGGAAGGATTAAATACTCCACTTGAAGAGTGTGAAGAGTATCAATGGTAGAATATAGGTTGGTTTATACAAAACAAGCTATAAAAGATACTAAAAAACTACAAGCTTCAAAATTAGATAAAAAAGCAAAAGAATTATTAAATATTATAAAATTAAATCCATTTCAAACACCACCAAAATATGAAAAATTGATTGGTGATTTATCGGGAGCTTATTCAAGAAGAATCAATATACAATATAGACTGATTTATCAAGTTTTTGAAGATAAAAATACTATAAAAATAATTAGACTTTGGACGCACTATGGATAAATACATAACAAATCAGAGAATCTAACAAGTTTCCCTTGCGGTCAACTTGTAGCTTAAGTCGGTCGTTATGTAAAAAAATGAAAAAATTAGATAATTTAATCAAACCCTCTAAATAAGAGTAAAAATATCCCATTAAGTAATATTTAATTCAAAAAAGCTTACAATTTGGTAAATGATAATTGACCAAAGGTTGTAAATAATATGAATAACGAATATGTTTTCTACACAAAAGATCTTCTGGATTTTCCTCTTGACGATTCCATAGATGTTGTAAATGAGTCTATAAACGAGGATAAGGGCTATATAGTCTCCAACAGCGAAGAGGTTACATCCTTGATATATGCACCTGAAATTAACTTTTATATAAGAAACTCTGAAGATGATTTGTTGCAGAAAATAAAAAACATAAAGGCGCTTTACGATATAAGGTCTGCAAATTTTGACTATGCAAAAGATATAGATTTCGAACAAGAGGTCAATGAAAGGTTACTAATAGTTACATCTAATGAAAATTTTGCAAAATATAAAGAAATTTTGGAAAATAAAAAATTTAGAGCTATTTCTCTTGAACCGGATATGGTGTTGGATGTTGAAGGACACATAGGTGAGCTTAGAGTAACATTGAAAAAAGATGATAAAGAGTATGAGATAGACTGTGATCAAATCGTATGGGAAAATGCTCCTGATTTTGCGATGAAACAGAGTGGAGTATTTGATCCGGCATTGGAATCTCTGGAAAATATCGTAAATAAACTTGAAAAAAATCTCGAAGGATACAGATATAAAAACTATGTGGTATATGATCCCAATATCTGTCAGTATCATGAAAGAAGAGAAGAGATTTGCGGAAAATGTGCCGAAGTGTGTCCTACGGTTGCTATACTCAAGGAAGATGAGAGCAAACATCTGATTTTATCTCATGTTGACTGCCACGGATGTGGAGGTTGTGTAAGTGTCTGTCCTAGTGGTGCTATGGACTATGCTCAGATGCCAAGAGAGGGTTTTGGTGCCATAAAAGAGTTTTATGAAGATAGAGTCGCTTTGATAATTCCAAGAAAAATGGAGATAGAGTCCTTACATGTAAATCTTCCTCAAGGTGTCTTGCCTCTTGCAATTGAGGGGGAGAAGTATCTAAGCGAGATGCACTTTTTGTCTTTGATTCAAACAAGTGGCAAACCTGTGATCTTTTTCAGTGATTTTATCTCCAAAGGTACGGGAGACAGTATATATATAATCAATGAAATCTTTCAAAGAAAGTACAACAAACAGGCTATTTTTATCTGCAAGAATGAGGAAGAGTTGAAAGATATATTTCCAAAGTTGGAGTCTATGCCGGAGTGTAAGTGGGGTTTTAACGAAGAAGGTATGAGAAAAAGAGAGATTTTTTCAGCCAGACTTGCACATCTTGTAGGCGATGATGACCTTGGTGTTGTTAAAACCGGAGAGCATATTCACTATGGTGATATCATTATAAATGAAGATAACTGTACATTGTGTCTCAGCTGTGTGGGTGCCTGTAATGTAAGAGCTTTAACAGCCCATCCTGAAGACAATTCGCTCAGATTCAATCCGAGCATCTGTACCAATTGCGGATATTGTGCTCCTAGTTGTCCTGAAAAAGACTGCCTTACCATAGTGGAAGATGAATTACATCTTAAACCTGAGTATTTTATCCAAAGAGTCATGGCGAAGGATGAGCTTTTCAAGTGTGTTGAGTGTGGTGTTCCTTTTGCTACCAAAAAATCAATAGAAAAAATAGCAAGTATTATGATTCCCAAATTTGGGGATGACAAAGAGAAGATAAGAGCGCTATATTGTTGTGCCGACTGTAAAGCAAAAGTAACAATGAAATCATATCTACAGGGGAAAGGATAAAATGAAAATAGATAAAAAAGCTTTAAATCCGGCCAGATCACTATATTATGGTCTTTTTAGCAAACTTTTTGTGTTTAGTGAAAGTGATGATAGGTTTGACAAAGTGGTAGAAGTTTTGGATTTGTTTATTAAAAATCCTCTGGATGAAAATTCCAAAAAAGCATGTATAGATTTGAAATTTTTCATAGAAAATGAGGGGAAAGATGCACTTTCCAATGAGTTTGATTTACTTTTTAATGTACCAAGTGGTGAGGTTGTGAGAACAACAGCTTCATTTTATGACGAAGGATTTGAAAGTGGTAAAAAACTTGTTGAGGTCAAAAATTTTCTGGCAAAAACAAGAATAAGAAGAGATGAAAAACATTATAAAGAGACAGAGGACAGTATTGGTTTTTTAGTTACTTTTATGAATGAGCTTGTTGAGCTTATCATGCAGGGAGATGAAGAGTATGAAAATCTTCAACATTGTCTTTTCAGTGAAATTCTAAATGAATTTTTGGATGAGTTTATAGACTCTTTGTATAGCAATACAAACGCAAGGGCATATAAAGAGGTTGCAGTTATATTGAACTCTTTTCTGGAGTTTGAGAGATTATATTTTGGAGTTTCAAAACCAAAACCGAAAGAGAAGACTCCAAAGAAAGAAGAGAGTTGCGAGTTTATAGCAGATGCCGAAGCAAAAAGAAGAGCTCAAAACAGAATAGAAAAAAATGCCGAAGCTTTGGTGCAGAGCTGCTCTTTGGAAAATGATGATGATTTTGTAGATGCAGTTGATGATGACGATATTTAGTTTGAAACAGACAGATTGTAGAGTTTTGATAGTCGGATAAATTCTGGATTTTACTCAGAATTTTTGGGAAGTTTGATATCTAGGGATTAGAAAAGCAGGTATAAGCAGGTTTTTCTAATCTCTAGCGAGGTTAAATCCAAAACAAGGAGGATTGTATGAAAGAAGCAAGGCGTAGCTTTTTAAAAAAAGCAGCTGCAGCCGGTGCTATCACAGCAGTCAGCGTAGTAGCGGCAAATGCCAAAGACGATTCGTACGATTCGGGTGGAGTTGTTGTAGGTAAATCCAAGAAAAAAGAGATTATCTACAAAAAAACAAAAGTGTGGGAAGAGTATTATCGTAACGCACTTTAATGGTTAGAGCAGAAAAGCTCTTTAATATAAAGCTTATAGCTTTATTTTTTAAAGGAGAAGGTAAATGAGTCAAGTTACTCAAAAGCCCCTTGAAACAAAGATTGGTCGTAGATCATTCTTGAAAATGGCAGCAATAGCTGGTGCATTTGGTGCAACCAGTGCGATTGCATCCGGTAATGTTACAAGGGCAGCTACGGAAGAAGAGGTTAAAAACCCATTTCCTGGATCTAAGAAGGTAAAGACAATCTGTACTGCATGTTCGGTTGGTTGTGGAATTATCGCTGAGGTTCAAAATGGTGTTTGGGTAAGACAAGAGGTGGCTACAGACCATCCTATATCTCTTGGAGGACACTGCTGTAAAGGTGCCGATATGATAGATATGGTTAGGTCAAAAGTCAGAGTAAAATATCCAATGGTAAAAGAGAATGGCTCTTGGAAGCGTATCAGTTGGGATAACGCTCTTGATAGAATTGCTAAGAAACTTGAAAATCTTAGAAAAACAAGCGGACCAGATAGTGCAATCTTTTTGGGTTCTGCAAAAATGAGTACAGAGCAAGCTTACTATTTTAGAAAGTTTGCTGCAATGTTTGGAACAAACAATATAGATCACCAAGCTAGAATTTGACATAGTGCAACAGTCGCCGGTGTGGCGAATACATGGGGTTATGGCGCTATGACAAACTCTTTGGGTGATATCCAAAACGCAAAAGCGATCATAATTTTTGGTGCAAATCCAGCGGTAAACCACCCAGTTGGTTTCAGACACTTTTTAATGGCAAAAGAGAGAAACAACGCACAGCTTATAGTAATAGATCCTAGATTTACAAAAACTGCTGCAAAAGCTGATCTTTATGCCCAAATCAGACCAGGTACTGACATACCTTTTATGTATGGTATGCTTCATATCATTTTCAAAAACGGATGGCATAAGAAAGATTTCATAGACCAGAGAGTTTATGGTATGGAAGATATTATGAAAGAGGCCAAAAAATGGACTCCTTCAAAAGTGGCAGATGTGACCGGTGTCAGCGAAGAGCTTTTGATACAGATTACAAGAGCTTATGCTAAAGCTACCCCTGGTACACTTATCTGGGCTATGGGACTTACTCAACACTCAATCGGTTCATCAAATACAAGAATGGCTCCAATCCTTCAGTTGGCTCTTGGAAATATGGGTGAAGAAGGTGGTGGAACAAATATCCTAAGAGGTCATGATAATGTTCAAGGTGCTACTGATATGTGTTGTCTTTCACACACTCTTCCTGGATACTACGGTTTGAGTGCCGGATCTTGGAAATACTTCGCTAAGAGTTGGGGAGTTGATTACGAGTGGTTGGCCGGTAGGTTTAAAAATAAAAAGATGATGAGCACAAAAGGATTTACTTTGGCTCGTTGGTATGCCGGAGTACTTGCAGGTAAAAACGGAAATGATAAAATCCACAATGCGGGAACAAATCTAAAAGCTCTATTCGTTATGGGTAACGGAATCACTTCCATATCTCAACAGGCTAAAGTAAAAGAGGCACTTGATAATCTTGAGCTTATTGTACTTGCAGACCCATTTGTTAACGAAGCTGCAGTTTTAACAGACAAGAAAGATGATGTATTTATCCTTCCTGCTGCAACTCAGTTTGAGACAAGTGGTTCAGTAACTGCTACAAACCGTTCAGCTCAGTGGAGAAGTCAAGTAGTAGAGCCTATATATGAGAGTAAAACTGATCATGAAATAATGTTCGAACTTGCAAAGAGACTAGGCTTCTATAAAGAGTTCACAAAGGGAATGTTAATCAAAGAGAATAAAAAAGAGTTCAAATTCCCTGAAGATGCAACTGATGAGATAGCAAGAATTATCAAAACCATCGGACTTACAGGTTGGACTGCCAAAAGACTTAAAAAACATCAAGAAAATTGGCATCTGTTTGATCAAGTCAGCATGAGAGGAATTGGTCCTATGAAGGGTGAGTACTACGGACTTCCTTGGCCTTGTTGGACTGAAGATCACTGTGGTAGCCCTGTTCTTTATGATATCCATAGACCTGTAAAAGAGGGTGGTATGGGCTTTAGAAACAGATTTGGTCTAGTTCATGACGGTGTCAGCCAACTTGCAGGTGTTAGTATAAAAGATGCCAAGGTTAAAGGCGGATATCCTGAAATAACAGCTAAAAACATAGAAAAAGTCTTGGGCATCAAACTAACTGCCAAAGAGAAGAAAAAAATCGGTAAAAACTGGAAAGTAGATACCAGTGGAATCATAGCTAAGAAATGTATGGAGTTTGGAATAGCACCATACGGAAATGCAAAAGCCAGAGCCAAAGTATGGACATTCCCTGATCAGATTCCTATGCACAGAGAACCGTTACATACTCCTAGACCTGACTTGGCTAAGAAATATCCTACATACAAAGATAAGCCAAATCATTACAGAGTAGATACAAGATATGCCAGTGTACAGAAGAAGGATTACTCAAAAGAGTTCCCTGTTAACTTAATAACAGGAAGACTTGTAAATATGAACGGTGCAGGTATTGAAAACAGAGCCAGTAAATATCTAGCTGCTCTTACTCCTGAAATGTTCTGTGATATTAATCCTAACCTTGCTGCAAATTACGGCATAAAAGATGGTGACATGATGTGGATTCACTCTCCTGAGGGTACTAAGATAAAAGTAAAAGCTAAGTACTCATACAGTGTTAGTGAAGATAGAGTGTTTATACCATTCCACTTTGCAGGACATTTCCAAGGTGAAGATAGATCGGCAAATTATCCGGAAGGTACAAAACCTTATGCTGTTGGTGAGAGTGCAAATACTGTTACTAACTATGGTTATGACATCATCACTCAGATTCCTGAAACCAAAGGCGGATTATGCCGCATAGAAAAAGCGTAGGGGGTGAGAGATGAGTTATGCTAGAATGAAATTTTATTGTGATGAAGAGAGATGTATAGAGTGTAACGGTTGTACTGTTGCATGTGCCGAGGCACATGAGCTTCCTGTTGGAATCAGCAGAAGAAAGGTTGTTACACTAAATGAAGGTATAGAGGGAAAAGAGTTTTCAGTATCTATTGCATGTATGCACTGTACTGATGCTCCTTGTGAGCAGGTTTGTCCTGTTGACTGTTTCTATATAAGAGAAGACGGAATTGTT
>CAYRRJ010000059.1:0-7136 GCA_964426645.1 uncultured Campylobacterales bacterium
TTCTATTATGAGAAAGGTAGATTTGCCTGACGGCAGAGTCAAAGTTCTTTTTCAAGGTATATCAAAAGGCAGGATACTTGAAGAGGTTTCACTAAAACCTATGAAAGCTCTGGTTGATTTGATACCAAACACAGAATCGGATAAATCAAAGAGTGAGGCTATGTTGGCAATTTTAAAAGAGAAAATTTCTCTTTTGGCCAGTATGAGTAATTATTTTCCTCCTGATTTGCTTAAAACCATACAGGGAAATGAAGATGCTCACAGAGTATGTGACCTAGTTGCCAGCAGTATGAAACTGAAAAAAGATGATGCATATGAACTTTTTATTATAGAGGATGCAGAAGAAAAACTTTTAAAACTGATTGATTTTGTGGTAGAAGAGATAGAAACCAGCAGACTCCAAAAAGAGATAAAATCCAAAGTACACTCTCAGATAGAAAAAGTAAACAAAGAGTATTTTTTAAAAGAGCAGTTAAAACAGATACAAAAAGAGTTGGGTGTTGATAATCAAAGAGAAGAAGAGATTGAAGAGTATAGAAAAAAGCTTGAGAAAAAAAAGAGATATATGGCAGAAGATGCCTATAAAGAGATAAAAAAGCAGATAGACAAGCTTTCAAGAATGCATCCTGATTCCAGTGATGCAAGTATGATACAGAGTTATCTTGACTGGGTTATAGAGATTCCCTTTGAAAAAAGAGCAAAAAAGAGACTTGATATTTTGGATGTAAAAGCACAGCTTGACAAGGATCACTATTCTCTTGAAAAGCCAAAAGAGAGAATAGAAGAGTTTTTTGCGGTGAAAGAGCTACTAAACAAAAGAGGTATTCAAGAGAAGAAAAATCAGGGTGCTATTATATGTTTTGCAGGACCTCCAGGTGTAGGAAAAACTTCTTTGGCAAATTCCATAGCAACTGCTTTGAAAAGAGAACTTATAAGAGTTGCTCTCGGAGGGCTTGAAGATGTAAATGAGCTTAGAGGACACAGAAGAACATATATAGGTGCTATGCCGGGACGAATAGTACAGGGACTTATAGAAGCAAAACAGATGAATCCCGTAGTTGTTTTAGACGAGGTTGACAAAGTGGCAAGGAGCTACAGGGGTGATCCTACAGCAGTACTTCTGGAGATACTGGATCCTGAGCAAAACAGTAAATTTAGAGACTATTATCTGAATTTTAACATTGATTTGTCTGAAGTGATTTTTATAGCTACGGCCAATGATATAGGCTCAATTCCTCCACCTCTTCGAGATAGAATGGAGTTTATCTATTTAAATTCATATACTCCTCAGGAAAAATATCAGATAGCTAAAAAGTATCTGCTTCCTCAGGAATTAAAAAAACATGGTTTAAAAGCAAGTGAAATATCTATAACAAAACCTGCTTTGGAAAAGATTATAGCAAACTATACAAGAGAATCCGGGGTTAGAAATCTGAGGAGGAGATTGGCTGAGATATTAAGAAAGTGTGCAAAAGAGCTTTTGCTTGATCCTTCGATACGAAAAATAACGGTAACTGTAAACAATCTTGAAAAATATTTGGAAAAAACTGTTTTTGAAATAGAAGAAAAAGATAAAAAAGACATGGTAGGTCAGGTAAACGGACTGGCTTGGACAAGTGTCGGAGGAGATGTTTTAAAGATAGAAGCCATCAAAATTCAGGGTAAAGGAGCTATGCAGCTTACAGGCTCGTTGGGCGATGTCATGAAGGAGTCGGCGAAGATTGCTTTGAGTGTTGTAAAAGTTCTTATAGATGAAAAAAAGATTAAGATAGATACAGATACTATACCAAAATATCCAAAAGACAAAGATGGCAAAACTCCAAAAGTGACTCCTAGTGATGTTTATAGAAGGTATGATTTGCATATACATGTGCCGGAGGGTGCAACTCCAAAAGATGGTCCAAGTGCAGGTATAACTATGGCAACAGCTATAGCTTCCATTTTGTCTGATAAAAAAGTAAAGAGTGATTTGGCGATGACCGGAGAGCTTACTCTGACAGGGAAGGTTTTACCTATAGGAGGTCTTAAAGAAAAGCTTATAGCTGCACATAAAGCAAAAATAAAAACAGCTTTGATACCTAAGAAGAATTATGAAAAAGATTTAAAAGATATACCTGATGAGGTTAAAGAGGCTATGGATATAATTCCTGTAACAAAAATTGAAGAGGTATTAAAAAGAGCGTTGGTATAACCCTTTTAAAGGGTTATACCAAAATATGTTTATTGGTTTAACAAATCAAACGGATTTGCGATAACTTTCTTTGTATCGATAACATATGGGATTAAAGCAGCCGCTCTGGCTCTTTTTATAGCCAGTTCAACCATTTCTTGATGTCTTTTACAGTTACCTGTCAAACGACGAGGCATAATTTTGTATCTCTCAGAAAGAGAGTGTTTTAAAACTTTTGTATCTTTGAAGTCTATAAATTCTATTTTTGCTTCACAGTATTTACAGTATTTTCTTGCATATTTTCTTTTTTCTGCCATTTTTTATCCTTTATTATTTTCACTAAAACGGTATTTCATCGTCATCTATGTCGATGTCTGGAACTTGATTACCACTTTGTTCTGATGCAGGTTGTTTGTAACTATCCTGAGATTCATATGAACTGTTTTGTTTTGGAGCAGAGGTTGGATTGTTAAATCCTCCGTCATTCTGAGATCTGCTGTCAAGCATTTGCATGTTGTCAACTATAACTGAATGTTTACTTCTCTTTGCACCGTTTTGGTCAGTCCACTGGTCAAGTTTCAGTCTTCCTTCAACTAGGATTTTTTTCCCTCGATTAAGGTACTGATTTGCAATTTCTGCGGTTCTGCCAAAGAAAGTTATATCTATAAAGCAGACTTCTTCACCAGGAGTTCCGTCTTGTTTTTTAAACTTTCTGTTTGTGGCAATCCCAGTAGTACATACTGCTCCTCCACTTGGCATATAGCGAAGTTCAGGATCTCTTGTTAGGTTACCAACCATGATTACTCTGTTGAACATTGTGGCTCCTTTACCTTATGCCTCAGCACTCTCACTGTTGTCTTGTGCAGGCTCTTCTTTAGATACTTTAGGAGAAAATTTTTCTACCTGTTTATTCCAGTATCCAAGCTCTTTTTGGTTTTCGTATTTTACGCTCATAAAACGGATAAATTCTTCAGTGATTCTGATAACTCTTTCAATTTCACCGATAGCAGAAGCTGGAGCTTTGAAATAAAATACTACGTAGTATCCTCTTTCAAATTTTTCAATCTGATATGCAAGTCTTCTTACTCCCATATCCTGTACAGCTGAAAGTTCAGCACCATTTTTTTCTAAAACTTCTTTTAGAAAATTTGTTTTTGCTTGTATCTCTTCCTCTGTTAAAGTAGGTTTGAGTACAAAAAGCAACTCATAATGTCGCATATTTTCTCCTTGTGGATTTCACCCATTACTGAGTAAGGATGGATTTGTTTTTTAGGGTTAAAAACACCTAAGGACGCGATTATACTATAATAAAGTTTGAAGTTTTATTAAGCATGAGAGTAGAAATGAATTTTTGTCTATGTTTTGCATTTTTTTTAGTTTTAATTCACTTTTTAGCAAATGTTTTAGTACCTTATCGTATGTTTCTATACCGAATTTCATGCTTAGTTTAGATTTTTCATTTGCTATTTGCGGTGGAAGAGGGTATCCGAGTATCTCTTTTGGATCAAATTTTCCGTGAATTTTTATATAGGAATGAAACATAAAAAGAGTTGATATATAGGATTCTATTGCATTTATGATTCTGATTTCATCGGCACTGCCCAATTCTATAAATTTTTGGAAAAAATCTTTTAAATCCTTTTTTTCAAGTAAATCTTTTATAAATTTTTCCATTCCTATGGAACCAAGACCGTAAATCTGTTCGTCTATATCCGATATTTGTATCTCTTTATCCAGTATATTTAGTTTTTCCAGATCATTGATACACAGGGAAATATCTTCATTTTGGAGTTGATACAGATGAGAGAGTGCGTAACCGTTTATTTTTAGTCCGATTTGTTTGGCTTTTTGTAAGAGAAGGGAGATGGCTTCTCCCTGGTTTAACTTGAAAAATCTTACAAAATTGGCGTTTTTTTTGGAAGTAAAAGATTTTGATATGTTTTTCCCTTTGGCATCATCAGCGAAAGATTCATATATCAAAAAACTGGTATCATTTTTAAAACAGAGGTTAACAAGAATATCCAGTTCCTTTTTAGGAATAACTTTATCTGTTTTTATGATTAGTATATTTCTGTCTCCAAAGAGGGAAGATTGGGATAAAAAGTTTTTTGCTGTAGAAAAATTGTATTCGTCAAAATGAAGTTTCATTTTTTCTTCATCCAGAGCATTTATATTTGATAATATTTTGTCAGTATATAATTCTATCTGATAGGTACAGTTTCCGTATAAAAGTATGGATTTTGGAAGTTTGTTGTTTAAAATCAGATTTTCAAATTCTCTTTTATACATCTGTTTCCCTGACAAATCTGGCGTAAATTTTTCCAGAGGCTATATCACTTTCTATTAGCGTAACAAGAACTTTTTTAAAAAGAGGCAACTCTTTGTCTATGATAAATATTCTGGCACCTTTTAACTCATCATCCAGTTTGGCTATGGTATTTCTGTCTGATATGGTTACGATAACTTCGAAATCTTCCATCAAATGCTCTTTTGCCCATCTTGCGAACTTCCTGTCCATAAAATCCCATGCTACTTTATCGCTCTCTCTCTCAAGGTCGCTTATTTGTTCGCAACTGTTTTCTATACCTTCAAGTAAAAAGTTAAACCTCTTTTTATTGTTTTGAAGTTTTGCTTTGAGGAGTCTGTGAAGCATTAAATCACTGTATCTTCTTATGGGAGAAGTAAAGTGTGTGTAACTCTCAAATCCAAGTCCGAAATGTCCCTTGTTTACAGCTTCATATTTGGCTTTTTTCTGTGAGCGTATTATAAGTTTGTCAACTTCTTCTCTTACATGTAAAGTATCAGCTTTTTTTTGAATTTCTTGTATCATTTTTGGCAAGTCTGTTGAAAAATCAACATCTATACCTATCATAGAGAGTTCATCCAGCATTGAGTTTAATTTATCGAAACTTGGATCCTCATGTGTTCTGAAAATTCCGTAGTCTATAATTTTTGAAGCTGCTTTGTTTGCAAGAAGCATACAGTCTTCTATCAGAGAATGGGCTGGAGTTTCATTTTCTATTTTTGTGGCTATGAGATTATGGTTTTCGTCAAGAATCATTCTTATATCTGATGAACGAAACTCAAAGCTGTCTTTCAATCTCTCTTTTTTGAGATTTTTTGTTATCTTGAAAAGAGGTAACAGATAGGTTAAAATTTCTCTGTCAATCTCTTTTGCTTCTGAGAAATCGTTCTCCAAAAATTTATCTATCTCATCGTATGTAAATCTTCTTTTTGAGTTTATTACTGCCTCAAAAAGCTCTTCTTTTAGAGGTTTTAGGCTATTTTTATCTAATGTAATTTTAAAAGTATATGCAAGTCTATCTACATTTGGTTTTAAAGAACAGATATTTTCACTTAGTGTTCTGGGAAGCATTGGTATTGATTTGTGAGGAAAGTATATACTGAAACCTCTCTTTTTTGCCTCTTTATCTATATAACCCATAGGTTGTACATATTCACTTACATCAGCTATAGCAACATAAAGGGCATACTCTTTTTTATCAAAATATATAGCATCATCAAAATCTTTTGCATCTGGAGGGTCTATCGTACAAAAAGGAAGATGTGTCAAATCTA
The DNA here is from genome assembly GCA_964426645.1 of uncultured Campylobacterales bacterium. Classification (GTDB taxonomy): domain Bacteria; phylum Campylobacterota; class Campylobacteria; order Campylobacterales; family Sulfurospirillaceae; genus CAYRRJ01. The sequence continues at coordinate 5,750 of CAYRRJ010000059.1, forward strand.
CTCTGTTAGGATACAAAGATTTATCTACAAAATTTCCGTGTGCTTTTGCTTCTAATTCGGCCTCTTTTGAAAAAAACTCCTCTTTTTCAAAAAGTGCCAAAGATATCTTTTCATCTACTTTAGGGTCGTCTAGTACTCCGAGAACTTCCAAAATGGTACCGTTTTCATTTTCTATTTTTAAAACAGTATTTAAAGGGAGTTGTCTGAGTGATTTTTGAGAAGCTGTTATGGTATGGATAAGAGCTGTCCGTAAATTTATACCTACAATTTTGTGGTTTTGGATTTGTGTATATACTATGGAAGTATTATATGCTCTTTTTAAAATATATACGACTTTTGCTTTGGCTCTGCCTTTTGAACTAAACAGCCTTCTAGCTACAACCAAATCGCCTTTTGTAGCATTTGAGAGTTGTTTTTGTTCTATAAGAAGGTCTTTGGCACTTTTGTCACCCAAAATATTTAAAAAACCTGTACCGCTGGAAGAGATGTCTATGGTACCTATTTTATGTTTTGAGTCAAGTTTGTAAACGGTAGCACTCTTTTTGAGTGCTTTTAGTTTAATAAGGTCGTTTATGAGGGGTTGAAAATCTTTTAGTATGTCCTCTTGTTCAACACCTTCATAAAGTTTTAGAAGGAACTCTTTCAATCTTTAAATTGCTCTACAGCTTTTTGAAATGTATCTACATCCATTTCATATTCAACTAACAGACCCAATGTATTTTCAAGCTGTTTTTCTCCCAAAATACCAAAAATATTTATAGAATTTTTAACTATTTGGAGAGCTTTAGAATAAACTCTTATATGGTCATTTGCTTCAGCAGGATTGTTGGAATATTTTATAGATTCTATAAGTTCGGTTTCCAGATTCCACTGTTCAAATATCTTTGCAGTTATCTCTTCGTTTGTAAATCCGACATAATCTTTTTCCAAAGATGAAAGTTTTTTCATAGAATCTATGTCAGAGATTGCATTTTTAAATTCGTTGTTTTTCCCAAGCTCGATAAGTTCATGGGCTATTATGAGTTTTCCTACTTCCATCATAAAAGAAGCCGGTTGCAATACATCAAGAAGTGTTCTGTCAACTTTTGAGTACCATTTGAACATCAAAGCACTTTGCATCGTACTTATTTCAAGGAATTGATTGTTTGTTATAGCATAAGGCTCAAGATTGATTTTGATATTTTGTTTTATAGCACTTGAGAGTGCAAAACCTCTGATTGTAGCCATTCCAAAAAGAGATATGGCATGAGATACTGTTTTTATCTCCTTGCTGAAACCGTAAAGAGGAGAGTTTGCTGACTTTAATATATTTGCAGTAAGCATAGGATCCCTTTCTACTACTTTTACCAGGTCCTGCATAGAGCTGTTTTTGTCAGTACAGATTCTT
>CAYRRJ010000060.1:0-261 GCA_964426645.1 uncultured Campylobacterales bacterium
CTTTTATTAGAAATCTTTAGAAAACATCCCCTTAAGTTGTCTTGAGCCTTTTTTTTAAATCCCAAATATTTCTATTCTTTTTTTTATAAGTTTCTGTTTCAATTTATCTTCTGTAGTATTTGTAATGATATCATAAAACTCTTCCGCAAATGGTATAAATACCTTTACAATATCCGGGTCAAAATGTGTTTTGCTATCATTTTTTATGATATTTATAGTTTTGTCAAGACTAAAAGCTTTTTTATAAGGTCTTTTTCTTGT
>CAYRRJ010000060.1:271-7105 GCA_964426645.1 uncultured Campylobacterales bacterium
TATATGGTATCTTATTACCTTTTAATCCATAAGGATAGCCAGTACCATCATATTTTTCATGGTGATATAGAACAACATCTATAGCTTTTTCATACCATTTGATATCTTTTAATAAATTTGCACCAAGCTTTGGGTGTTGTTTCATAATTTCCCATTCATTATCATCAAGAGAACCTTGTTTTAATAAAATTTTATCAGGGATACCAATCTTTCCTATATCATGCGTATAAGCTCCCTTCATAAGCTCTTGTATATCTTTGTTGTTTAAATTTAATTTTTGAGCCAATATACTTGATAAATAAGTAACAACTATACTGTGCATAGATGTTTCATGATCTCTTAGTGCTGTTATATCCCCTAAGAGGTGGGTTGTTTTTATATTCTCTTCTATATTTAATAAATCATTCATATCTAAATAATTTCCTTAAAACATCTTGTTTGTTTTTGTATTTACACGATTTTTTACATATGGTGTTAAATAACAGGATATGCTATAATTTTTCGAATCTGTTTTGTAAATCCTCTCTCATTTTTTCGGCTATAATTTCGCCGTCTTTTATGTATTCTCTCACAAATCTATCCAAATCAAAGAGTATTTGAGCCAGATCGGCTTCAATTTCTTGTTTAGATTTTTTCTTTGCCATAAGAGTTTCAAAAAATACAAGTTTTCTTAAAAAATCTGATAATTTTTCAGAAGCTTCATCTAGTTTGTTTTCATCCTGAAGTTTAAATATTCTATTCTCGTCGGAAGAATTTATATCTTTTTTTATATCTCTTATATACTCTTGAATATGTGCACTAAAAGAGGCATATTTTTCAAAATTATTTTTTTCTCCGTCAACATCCAGTCTTTTAGCAACTTGCTGTATCTGTTTATACATGATAAAAGCTATTATAGCGGATACGAAAATAGCTGGTAAAAACTGTTCCATAAATAATCCTTATATGATTTTTATAATTATAACAAAAAAGAGGGCTACATTATGTAGCCCGGATATCTTAATGGGAAAGTATCTGTGAAAGGAAAAGTTTAAGTCTGTCTGATTCAGGATTGCCAAAGAAATTTTCAGGAGTATTTTCTTCTATAATTTGACCTGATTCCATAAATATGACTCTATCTGCCACTTTTTTTGCAAAACCCATCTCATGAGTTACACAAACCATAGTTCTTCCTTCTCCTGCCAGTTCTATCATAACATCTAAAACTTCTGATACCATTTCCGGATCCAGTGCCGAAGTAGGTTCGTCAAACAGCATGATTTTTGGGTTTTTACAAAGACTTCTGGCAATGGCGACTCTTTGTTGTTGACCACCGCTTAGTTGATTTGGGTACTTTTCAGCCTGGTCTGCGATTCCTACTCTCTCAAGGTATTTCATAGCTAATTCAACGGCATCTTTTTTTGGCATTTTTTTAACCCATATAGGTGCAAGAGTTAAATTATCCACGATAGTCAAATGAGGGAAGAGATTAAAGTGTTGGAAAACCATTGCAACTTCTTCTCGGATTGCTTTAATCTTTTTTATATCATCAACCAGCTCTATACCATCTACTATAATCTGTCCTTCTTGAAACTGTTCAAGATAGTTGATACATCTTATAAGTGTACTTTTACCACTACCACTGGGTCCACATACCACTATGATTTCACCTCTTTTGACATTAAGATTTATATCTTTTAGTACATGGAAATCACCATACCATTTATTTAAATTTTTTATCTCTATTATATTGTCTTTTTCCATCATCTATCCTATTTTAAATCAGTATTAAACTGTTTTTCTATCTTTTGGGAGTATCTACTCATACCATAACAAAATATCCAGAATACCACAGTTACAAAAACATAACCTTCAGTTTCCATTCCAAGCCAGTGAGAATCTGCAGCTGCTACTCTAACCATTGCCAGTAAGTCAAAAAGACCTATAATCAAAACAAGTGTGGTATCTTGGAACAGCGCTATAAAAGAGCCTACAAGATTTGGAATAGCAACCTTTAGAGCCTGTGGCAGAATAACGAGCAACATCTTCTGCCAGTAGGAGAGTCCAACTGCATCTGCAGCTTCATATTGACCTTTTGGTATGGATTGTAATCCTCCTCTTATATTTTCGGCAACATAAGCAGCCTGAAAAAAAGTTATACCTATCAATGCTCTTAATAGTTTGTCAAAAGTAACTCCCTCTGGAAAAAACAGAGGAAGAATAATTGATGACATAAACAGTATAGTTATAAGAGGTACACCCCTTATAAACTCTATATATGTTACAGATACACTTCTTATAATAGGTAAATCTGAAGCTCTTCCGAAAGCTATGATTATACCTATAGGAAATGAAAATACAATTCCGACTGCAGCAACCACAATAGTAAGCATTAAGCCTCCCCATTTGTCTGTAGGTACTGTTTCAAGTCCAAACAGACCACCATTGACTAGAATTAAAGAGGTTATGAAATATAAAGTAATTAAAGCAAATCTTATTTTCAAATTTTTAATAAAAAATTTAACAACTATAACCAAAGCTAAAAAAAGTCCAAGAGCAGTTTTCAGCCTCCAGACCTCTTCTTTTGGATAGAAACCATACATAAACATGTCTAATTTCATTTTTATAAATACCCAACAAGCTCCATCACCTGTACAGTCGGCTTTTGAATTACCGGCAAAGTTTGCATTTATATAAGCCCATTTTATAAATGGTGGGATAATCCAAAATAAAAATGCCAATCCCAAAAATGTAAGTGCTACATTCATAGGGGTAGAAAAAAGGTTCTCTTTTAACCAGTGAATGATGCCTTTTGCACTTGAAGGAGCTTCTCTTGTAGGTTTTGGTTCATATACCGCCATTATCGCTCCTTTATTTTCATTTTGTGATTAAACCAGTTTAGAATAGCAGAAACTATAAGACTTATTGTCAAATATACAAGCATAGTCATTGCCATTATCTCTATGGCCTGACCTACTTGATTCAGTGATGTTCCTGCAAATACGGTAACAATCTCCGGATAACCTACGGCAGTTGCCAGAGAGGAGTTTTTGATTAGGTTTAGATACTGGTTTATTGTCGGTGGTATTGCTATTCTTACGGCTTGGGGTAAGATAACAAGTTTTAAAGCCTGATAACTTGACAATCCGATTGAGGCAGCTGCCTCTTTTTGTCCTTTGCTTACAGCTTCTATACCACTTCTTACAGCTTCTGCTATAAAAGTTGCCGTATAAATTACAAGGGCAAAAGTAAGGGCTAAAAATTCTGGTGATATAGACTTCCCTCCTTTGAAGTTAAATCCTTTAAGATGAGGATAGTCAAAGTTGAAGTTTGCACCTCCAAGATAGTAGGCAATTATCGGAGCAATGATGAAAAGAGCCAAAACAACATATCTTACAGGAAATTCTTCACCTGTCTCTTCTTGTCTTTTGTTTGCCCATTTGTTTAAGAAAAAACCAAATATTGTTACTATAACAAAACTTGAAAGTACTGCTATAGTTGTAGAGTTCCATTCCGGCACAGGTAAGTTGAATCCTCTGTTGTTTATATAAATTGAGCCAAATAGTTCTATACTTCTTTTTGGACTGGGAAGTGCCGAAAGAACGACATTATACCAAAACAGAATCTGTAAGAGTATCGGTATGTTTCTAAAAATATCTATATATGCAGCAGCAAGTTTTTTTATCAGCCAGTTTCTTGATAATCTTAGAACACCTATAATCAAACCAAGTATAGTGGCAAAAACTATGCCTACAGCTCCTATAATCAAGGTATTTAAAAGTCCTACAAGGAATACCCTGGCATAAGTATCTCCTTCGCTGAAACTTATAGGAGATTCATCTATTCCAAATCCTGCAGTTCCGCTCAGGAAGCCAAATCCTGTTCGTATGCCTCTTTGTTCTATATTGTGAACGGTATTTTGTCCAATATACCACAAAAAAGCAACAAGGCCTATTATTGTCAAAACTTGAAAGAGAATACCTCTTACTTTTTGATTTCTTAGAAGTCGCATCATAAGAAAACTCCTTTTGGGAGTGTAAACATTTGAATCCTTTTAATTTTTTCTAAATAGGGTAGAGACGGAAAATCCGTCTCAAATTTTTGAAGTGATTATTATCTAAATGGAGGAGAGTATTGTAATCCGCCTTTTGTCCAAAGTGCGTTTATACCTCTTTTCATTTTTAATGGAGTATTTATACCCACATTTCTTTCAAATACTTCACCATAGTTACCTACCTGCTTGATAATCTGATAAGCGAAGTCTTTGCTAAGGCCAAGGTTTTCACCCATTTTTCCTTCAACTCCCAATATCCTTTTTACTGCAGGATTGGTTGAAGAATTTTTAAGTTTATCAACATTTTTGCTTGTTATACCATTTTCTTCTGCTGCAACCATGGCAAAGAATGACCATTTTACTATGTTGAACCATTTATCATCACCTTGTCTTACAACTGGTCCCAATGGCTCTTTTGAGATAATTTCAGGGAGAACCATATGTGCATTTGGATTTTTAAATTTTGTTCTTAATGCATAAAGTTGAGAAGCATCTGAAGTCAAAACATCACATCTTCCGCTTTCGTATGCTTTCACAACCTGGTCATTGGCATCATAAGATACTATTTTATATTTCATGTTATTTGCTCTGAAATAGTCAGCTACATTAAGCTCTGTTGTAGTTCCTGTCTGAACACAGATAGAAGCTCCGTCAAGCTCTTTTGCGCTTTTAACACCAAGAGCTTTGTTTACCATAAATCCCTGACCGTCATAGTAGTTGATACCTGCAAAGTTAAGACCAAGAGATGTATCTCTGGTTTCTGTCCAGGTAGTATTTCTAACAAGTACATCTATTTCTCCGGATTGTAAAGCAGTAAATCTCTCTTTTGCATTTAATGGTACATACTTAACTTTTGAAGCATCTCCTAAAACCGCAGCAGCAACTGCACGACATCCGTCAACATCTAAACCTTTATATACACCACCGTTTACAACTTCTGCAAAGCCTGGTACTTCACTGTTTACACCACACTTTACAAAACCCTGTTTTTTAGTATTTTCCAGTGTATCTGCATTTAGGGCTGATACGCTAAGACCTACTACTGCTACAGCAGCTACAGAAATCTTTGCAATTTTTGAACTTAATTTGCTCATATTAATCCTTTGAAATTTTTTGCAAACCACATCATATATATGTTTCTGGCTTACAGATTACATTATATAAACTTTTAATTTCGTATTTAATTAAAATTGTTAAAAATGTTAAAAATCTTTGATAGTGTTTCACAATGTTACATAAATGTTGCAAAAATGTTCTATTTTTTGGAGAAAATCAAAAGTGCTATCCAAATCAATAAAAATGTTATCATCTTGTTTTCATTAAAAGGTTCTTTATATATAAGTACACCTAATAAAAATGATATGCTGGGCCCTATATATTGGAGAAAACCAAGTTTTGCCATGGAAATTCTAGTTGCGGCGGCATTGAACCACAAAAGAGGGATAACTGTTATAAATCCTGCTGAAACAAGAAGCAATGAAGTATAATCGGGAGGATATACAAAACTGTTTTTTGAAGTTGATACTAGATATATAAAATAGATTACAGCTATTGGTGACATAATAAGTGTTTCAATTAAAAGTCCAGGAACAGAGGATAAAGCAATCTTTTTTCTTAACATTCCATAAAAACCAAAACTAAATGCCAGAGTAAGAGATAAAACTGGTATTGAACCAAAAGATATCAATTCGTTAAATACAGCTAGTATGGCAAAAAATATGGCAAGAGCCTGATATTTTGTAAGTTTTTCTTTGAAAAATAAGATTCCAAGTAAAACATTTATAATAGGATTTATAAAATATCCCAAACTGGCTTCTGTTATTTTATTGTTTAAAACAGCCCATATAAAAACAAGCCAGTTGGTAGAAACAAGTATGGATGTGATAAAGAGAATTTTCAGTTTCTTTTTATTTCTGATTATATAAATAAACTGTTTAAACTGTTTCGTATAGACTATCATAACAGATAAAAAGACTACAGACCAGATAATTCTGTGGGCTAAAACTTCAGTTGCAGAAACTGAGCTTACAGCTTTGAAGTATATTGGTACCATTCCCCAAAATGTGAAAGCCATAACTGCAAAGATTATGCCCCGTTTTTCTTCATTCATTCTAATTCCGAAATTTTTAAGTCTATTTTATGATAATAGAGATTAGAAAAGTCTTTATATGTATAAAATTAGTTTTTAATAATAATTTTCCTCTAAGTATATTTAAGAGATAATTTTTTATTATATTTTATTAGGAGAAAAAATGAGAGAGTACGAGTCATACAGATGTAACAAATGCGGCAATGTGGTAGAAGTGCAGAGTGTCGGTGGGGGAGAGCTTCACTGTTGCGGAGAGAAAATGGAGTGTATAACCGAGAATCTTACATCTGTAAATCTTATGAAAGCTTTTGCCGGTGAATCAATGGCAAGAAATAAGTATGAGTATTTTGCCAAAGTTGCCCAGAAAGAGGGTTATAGAGATATTGCTGAACATTTTCAAAGAGCTGCAAACAATGAAAAAACTCATGCAAAACTTGAACTTGCTCTTTATAACAGATTAAAAACAGGCAGTGACAACAGTTTTGGAGATACAAAAGAAAATCTCCAGGTTGCCATTGACGGTGAAAGTTATGAAAATATAACTATGTATCCCAATTTTGCACAGATTGCAAAAGAAGAGGGTATCAAAGAGGCTGAAAAACTGTTTGACGGGATAGGAAAAATCGAAGTTGAACATGAAAATATGTATAGAATGCTTTTGGAGAGATTGGAAAGCGGAAAAGAGTTTGAAAGTGATAATGATGAAGAAGCG
>CAYRRJ010000061.1:0-7016 GCA_964426645.1 uncultured Campylobacterales bacterium
TTTATGCTCTTTCAAATAAATGATGATTTCACTCTTTGTCATAAAAAAATCTCCTTTTTATTGCAGTGATTATATTATACTATTCTTCTTGCTTTGCCTTGAGCGTCCATTATGAATATGCTAATGCGGAGCAAAGGGCAAATCTAAAGCTCATCGATTTTCTTTTTAAAGTCTCCTTCAAAAAGAGCATTTACCGCAACTCTTACAACATAGCTGTAAAGCTCACTCTCTTTGATATCCTCTCCAGCATCTGCACTGTATGCAGGAAGCATCATATCGAGCCTTTTCATTGTCTTTCTGTCGAAATCAATTCTCTTATTTGTCATACTTGATTTTTCTTTGGCCGGCACTTGAGGCTTCTGTTCTGTCGCAGTCTCTTTATCTGTCACGACATTTCCTTGGATCTCTTCGGTCTCTTGAGGTTCCTCTCTTTTCTTGGAAAGCTTTTGTGCAAGTTCCTTGCTTTGTTCTTCTATTGCCTGTTTTCTGTTTTTATTGTCTGCCATACTTATCCTTTTTTTTAGTTGTGTGCTTTTTTAATTTCTAACATTCTCTTTATCTTTGGAAACTTATCATAAGCAACCTTATGTGCCATATCCAATGCCTCTTCTTTGCTTTCAGCCTCTATATTGATATCATCTATAAATTTAGGCTTCTTTACATCTTTAATGTCATATATTCTAACAGTATATATATTCATAACACTTCCTTTACTATTGCTATATGCAGTATTAATTCATATACTATTTTGTATTATATCATATATGCATCAAATAAACAAAATATATATTGAGTATTAGTATGGTTATATTCGTATATAGCATAGCTATACTATATATATACTATATATAACTTGACATATATAATCAAATATCGATATAATGCTTTTACGATACAACATAACTTTATGTCTGAAATAGAACGACTATTTTTTACAGATGGTTTTGTGTATGTGTAATAATACAACATACTATACAGTATGTTGTATTATTACAAAAGCGGCTCAATAGAACGAAAATGGAAAATTACTATATAGTTTACTATATAGTAAAATCATTTGTTTTATACTGCTATATAACAATGTATATATATGCTATGTAGTAGTATATTAGCAATATAATATATATAAGATAATTATAGGTGGAGTTAATATGGAAATGTGCGTGCAAGAATATATCGTATCTGATGTAGTAGAGGTTAAAAGCTATATAGATAAACATATAGGTATTGATTATGAGGTTACTAGAGATAACGACTCAGATTATCACAGCTCTGGCTCTGTTGTGGTTTTCTCAATCGAAGAGGATGAGCATGAAGATTTGCTACAATATATAACAGATAATGATTTATGGACAAAAAAAGAAGGTTAATATGAGTACAGAAACGACAAAAGAACAATTGAGGGATTTTGCAATAGAGTTAGATGACGATAAAAGGGTGCAGTTGTGGGATTATTAAAAAGAGAAGATAAAGAGCTGTTGCCAGAGCTGTATGCAGTGCAAGCCGATCCGGATCCAACTGTTTTTGTAAAACTTTTTTATCCTGCCGGTGCTGCAACTTGGTTTCTTATAGAGTATAGTGAGGAAGACAATTTGGCCTTTGGTTATGTATATATAACGGAGTGGGAGTTTGGCTATATCAGTCTTGATGAATTAGAGGGCTTGGCGATCGGCGGACTCAAAGTTGAAAGAGATGAGTTTTGGACTCCTAAACCCGTATCTGCTGCAAAAGAAGAGTTTTTAAAAAACATGGGGCTTTAAATGAATCAAGTAAAAAAGAAAACGAAGCATGAATTAGTTGTTGAAAAAGCAGTTGCAATTCTTAAAGGGATGCAGTGTTTGGAAAAAGAGATAGCATAAGAAGCAAGCAAAACAAGTATTGTAAAATCTACAACTATACAGATAAGGATATCTCTTGAGAGAAAAACTGAGAATCGCAACCCTCTTTAGCGGCATAGGAACACCAGAAATCGCTCTGAGGGAGCTGGGAGTCGATTTTTCAATTACTTTTGCTTGTGAGATAGATAAGTATGCAAGAAAGACATATCTTGCTAATCACAACATCAACAAAGAGCATTTTCATGATGATGTCAGTGCTTTTGATGCAAAGCGATATAAAGACTCTGTTGATATTCTAATTGCCGGTTCTCCTTGTCAGCCTTTTTCGATAGCCGGCTACAAGGAGGGCTTTGATGATCCAAGGGGAAAACTCTTTTTCGACATGATAGATAGAATAGACGAATGTAATCCAAAAGTTGTTTTGTTTGAGAATGTAAAGAACATTTTGACACACAATAACAAAAAGACTTTTAAGATAGTTGTTGATGAATTCAAGAGGATAGGATACAAGAATATATCTTATAGAATTGTCGATGCAAGAGAGTTTGGTTCAATTCAGAGACGTAAGAGACTTTTTCTTATTGCTTCAAAAGAGCAAGAGATAGAAATAGTGAAGAAGAGGGAAATCAGCAATAATGAATCCGTTTTTGAAGAGATCCTCGAAGAAAATATTCCGGAGAAATATTTAATACAGACAAAATCAAGAAAGTATCTTGATGATGAGGTGCAGGTCGGAAAGATCGTACGAAACCGATGGGACTTCAAATATCACTTAGATACAGGGGAGCAGTATTCCCCAACAATGACAGCCAATTTGTCTGTTGGAGTTCCCAACAATGTCCTTATCGATAGGGATATGTGTAAATTTAATTTGTGGACTTGTGACTTTGCGGGAAGCGAACTATGTTCTCTATGTAGCGAGTTCGGAGAAAACTATCAGCATAACTATAATCCAACTCCGGCAGTCAGAAGATTGATGCCAAGAGAGGTTGCAAGACTTCAAGGAATAAAAGATTCCTTCTCTTTTCCTGTAAGTGACACTCAAGCCTATAGACAAATCGGAAACTCTATGGAAATCAAAACACTAAAAACGCTATTGTTGGATATAAAAAACAATTTAGAGGAAGTGGCATGTTGAGCAGAAAGAAAAAAATAGAGAGAATCAAGAAACAAATAGAGCTTATATGTTTTATGATTAGACAAAATGTTCAATTGCAGAAAAAGTACCTCAACAGCAAAACACTTGATGATATGATTAAGAGAGATCAAGCATCTCTGGCGCAGTTGGAGCATGAAAAAGAAAAAATAACAGCTCAGATGAAGAAAAAACAGAACAAGGAGATAATGGATGTTAATGAAAAATGAAACGGTACTTCAAACCGACAGTATCATCAATGACCTTGAGCGCTGGAAAGAGATGTATCTCAACAGAATAGAGTTTAGAGAGTTTTCAAAAAATACAATAAGCCTATATGGAAGAGTGATCGATGAATTTATCGAATTTACACGCCCTTATGATGAACAGGCTTCAATGAAGGACTTTACTTCTGAGTATTTTCAAAAATTCCTTGAACATTTGGCAAATAGAAGCAAAAAGCACAAAGGCAAGACGATATCAAAAAGCACAAAGGCAACATATCTAAAAGCCTTAAAGACATTCTTTTCTTTTATCTCAGACAATAACAACGAGCTATATACCTACAATAGCTTTTTTGAATCGATAAAAATCAAGAACTCATCAAGAGCCGAAGAGAAAATGAACTACTTTACAGATGATGAGGTAGAGAGAATCCTTGTTGTTCTTGAAGCAGATAAAAAAGCAAAGAACAAAAATGCCTACAGGAACGCTCTACTTGTTAAATTAATGCTGTATGGCGGACTTCGTATCAGTGAAGCGCTTAACGTCAAGGTTGAGGATTTTGCGATCAGCGAGAACAGGCTCTTTTCTATAAGTATTATAGGGAAAGGAAACAAGGAACAGTATGCTTTTGTACCGATATCCGATATAAAAGAGGAATTTGACTACTTTAAAGAAAATTTTAAAAGCGGGCTTATAATGAGAACATTAAGAGGTAAGCAGCTTGATAGGACAAATGCCTATACGATAGTTCGCAATATTTACAAAAAAGCAGGTATTGTTCGAAAACAAGGGCTTCATATCTTACGACATACTTTGGCGATGAGACTCACAAAAGAGGGTGTGAATCCAATTGTTATCCAAAAGGTCTTAAGGCACAGTTCTCTTGCTACGACAACAGTATATGCAAAAGCAACTACGGAATCGGTCGCAGAAGCACTTTGTGGATAAATTAAAACAGGAGATGATAGTATGACGCTAAAGCAAATCGACAACAAAGAAGATGAGATCCAACTTCTCTCATCTTTGTATAATAAGAGCAGTAGTAAAAAACAAAAGAAACTCATCTTTGAAGAGATACAAAAAGTAAAGTCTGGATATGAAGCAGAAAAAGAAAATGCCTTCTATCTTGATGCGAGACTTTGTGATAACAAGAATCTGCTCCTGCTTAATGACATAAGAATAGAGCATGATGGTGAAGTGGCACAGATAGACCATATAATCATTACAAGGTTTGGAATTGAACTCTTGGAGAGTAAAAGTTCAACAGGTGTTATGACTATCAACAATGACGGATCTATAAGCATAAAACACGGAAGCAAGACCTCAACTCTCCCGAATCCTCTTGAGCAGTCATATCGACATGCTAGAATACTTGAAAAGTTCCTGCAAAGCGAAAATCTTTTATCAAGCAGAATTAAAATGCTTGGGGGAATTTTTATAGACAATAAAATCTTGATAAACCCAAAAACAACATTAACGAATTCATCATTACCAGATGGCTTTTTTAGAGCAGACAGTTTTATTACTATGCGAAATAAAGAGATAGACAATATTGGAATAATAAAAAGCCTAAAGCTTATCTCCACGGCCTATCCAATCGATATGGCTTATGATATAGCCAATGCGATCATTAAGGCACACTCCCCGATTAAGCATGACTATAGAAAGAAGTTTCGAGTAGAAGGCGAAACAAATAGCGAAAAATCCAACAACAAAGAAAAAGCAGACGGGCAAGACAATATTGAAAATGAGACAATTTGCCCTAGATGCAAAAAAGGCAAGCTCGTAAAGCGAGTTACAAAAAAGAGAAGTGCTCAAGAGAAGTATGGTAAAGATGAGTTCTATGGGTGCAGTCGCTATCCGAAGTGCAGATATACACAAAAGTAACAATCCTTGTCGAAAATATAAAACAATTACAGAATCCTGTTTTTTCTTATCTTTCAAAAGCGTAAAACGCTATTATCTCAGCTATTTTGGCCGTAACAGACATAATAAACGTAACAAGGAATTGCCACATGTTTAGAAAGTTGTCCATTAAGACAAAATTGATATTGCAAACAGTAGTCCCAGCGCTTACCATTATCGCGCTTGCTTTAATTTTGATTACATCAAAGTTTTCAGAAGTCGATACGCTAAATGATACAAAAAAGGTTTCGCAGTTGCTATCTGGAATTTCAAAATTCATCCACGAGACACAAAAAGAGAGGGGAATGAGTGCCGGATATCTCGGAAGCAGCGGCAGCAGATTTAAAGACAAACTGCCAGATGTCTCTTGAAGCATCTGGCAGTATGCAGAATATCGATGTACTAAGTAAAGACACATCTCAAAAAGCAGCAGAGGTTGTCAAGCAATCAGAAGATATAAAATCAGTTGTATCTATAATCTCTGATATTGCAGAGCAAACAAATCTTTTAGCTCTAAATGCTGCAATAGAGGCTGCGCGAGCAGGAGAACATGGCCGTGGTTTTGCTGTTGTTGCCGATGAGGTAAGAAAACTTGCAGAAAGAACACAAAAATCGCTTGCAGAGATTAACGCCAATATTAATATTCTTACGCAGTCTATTGTTGACATAGAGGCAAGTATTGACAAGCAAGGAAAAAGCATTTCTGAGATCAACGATAACATTTCCAAAGTCGATCACGCTGCCTTTAAAAATGCTAAAATTGTAAAAACTGTTGAAAATGTTGCGATAGAGGTAAAAGATATGGCCTCTGGCATATCGGAAGATGTTCAAAAAAATAAGTTTTAATTAAAAGAGTACAGCAAAAGATCTCTCTTTTGTTGTACTACTTTGTCCTTCTCCCTTGTAAAATCAATAAGAATTAATAAAAAAAATACCTATTTTTGAAGTATATTGCTTCTCTATGATATTATTAGAACAATAAAAAAAGAAAAAGGACTAGCATGCCGGAAAATCTAATAAATAAAGATATAAAAGATATTAAAAAAGCTCTTCTCGATGATGGGTTCAGAATAGTTGAAGAAGAAGATAAAGACTATTTTAGTTTTGAAAAAAACAATAAATATGGATATTTTGAGAAAAATGAATATAGAACAGGAATAGCATCAAGACATCACTATTCTACAACAAGCGGAGAGGTTACATTTTGTGTTGACAGTACAGATTCAGCAGTAGGGCAAATAACCATTGAAGATTTTAACAAAGCGCTTAACTTTACTAAAGAAGGAAGCAAAGGTGTTGTTTTCTTTTCTGATTTTCAAGAATTCCTTATAAATAATTATTTTTTATTTCAGTCAAAAGTGCTCACAAAAGATGGAAGCAAGCCAGCATTGGATTATCTTGAGGGATATTATATTTACAAGGGTGTAGGTCATGCGCCTGTTATTGATAGCAACCATACCTATCTGTGGAATAATTTTTATGAAAGAGCGAAACCAGAAGTAAAAAAGGCTATTTTTCAGATAGAAAACGGTGAGTTAAAGACGATCAATCATAATTTCAACTTGTTTGAAGAGGGCGGACTTATGCAAGCTTTTAAAAACGAACTTCTTGGACAAAAACCGGATATTGATGCAGCGGCACAAAAGCTCTATGCAGCGGCAGGCATGAAGTCAAATACAGCCCTAAAAGAAGCAAAAGAGTTTGTTGAAAGCGTTAAAAACAGAAGTAACGCTGAGGTAACTATTTTAAATAGAGTTATAGAGATCAACAATGACATTAATTCAAAAATGGATGAAGCTGTCGAAGAGAATATTTCCGATGCACCTAAAATGTAGAGTCTTTATAGAAAATGAAAAAAATTGAAGATAAAAATTACATTCTAATAGAAGAGCATGAGAGATATTATTTTGAGG
>CAYRRJ010000062.1:0-6913 GCA_964426645.1 uncultured Campylobacterales bacterium
ATTATAAACTTTCTTGTTTTGCTATGAATACCATATGGTGCGTAACATCAGTTAATTATAATAGATAAATAATTAAGGGCTTCTAAAAATTCTCTTTTAAAAACCATCATTATAGAGCTAAGTACTGCCACTAGAACAATAAAACCCACCATTATTTTAATAGGAAAACCCACCACAAGAAGATTAAACTGTGGCATTGTTTTCATAAGCATTCCAAAAACCAAATCAGCAAGTAATGAAAGTCCTACTATAGGAAAAGAGAGTATAAAACCATACACAAACACACTGCCCATTGCTTTCACCAGATACTCCCATATATTGCCACCAGGATAAAACTCTCCAAAAGGCAAAACTCCCAAAGATTTTACCAAAAAGAGAATCATCATATGATGAACATTAAAAGCAAGCAGAACCAAAAGTCCGAAAAGTGAAAATATATTTGACATCAAAGGAGTAGAGATATGAGATTGAGGATCTATGGTGCTAGCCATAGTAAATCCCATAACAAAAGAAATCTGCATACCTGCCATCTGAAGCATAGCAAATACAAGATTAAGTATGAGCCCTGCGATGAACCCCATAAAAAGTTCGCTCACTATAGCCAAAGCAACAGATGAAGCTGTAAGCTCTATGTTTGGCACAGTTGCCAAAGGGTAAAGAAAAAATACCATAAAAACGGCTAATGCACTTTTTATTGATATCGGTATAGACATATGTGAAAAAAAAGGGAAAAAAGCAAAAAGTCCGGAAACTCTTGCAAAAAGAAGTAAAAAGACTACTACCTGATCCTGCCCTAAAAAATCAATGAGAGATTGCATGAGTCTGTCTGCACCTGCTTGCCAACTTCTCATCATGGGTCACTAGCATCAAAGCACCGTCAACCTCATCAATATACTCAAAAAGTATATCCATAACTTCATTTGCAGTTTTACTATCAAGATTACCTGTAGGTTCATCTGCAAAGATGATTTTCGGCTTTTTTGCCAAAACTCTGGCAATCGACACTCTTTGTTGCTGTCCGCCTGATAGTTCTCCAACATTTTGCTCAAGAACTTTTGTAATATTCAATTTTTCCAAAAGTTTTTCATCTAAATCCGAATTTGTAAGAAGAGTTGACAATTCTATGTTTTCATAAGCACTAAAACCTCTAAAAAGGTAGTGTGATTGAAAAATTATACCTATATCTTCCCGTCTTATCCTTATAAGTTCTCCGCCTGAGAGTGAATATATATCCTCATCAAAAAGTTTAACATAACCTCTGTTTGGTTTTAAAAGAGTAGAACAGATATGTAAAAGTGTGGATTTGCCACTTCCACTTACTCCTGTTATAGATATAGAATCTTTACATGTAAGAGAAAAAGCGATATTGTCAAAGAGGGGATAATCAAATGAGTGAGATAAGTCATAGGCTTCCAAAAGAGCCATATAAATCCTTTTCTTTAATGAGGAGGATATCTCCTCCTCATTATTATCTTGTCTTCTATTTTAGCTGCTCTGCAACCTCACTTGCAAAATCACAACCTTTTTTCTCCAAACCTTCACCAAGTTCAAATCTGATATACTCAACCAACTCGATCTTTCCACCAAACTCTTTTGATTTCTCTCCAACTACTTCTTCGATAGTTTTTTTGTCATCCATTACATAAAATTGACTAAGAAGTGTAAATCTTTGGTCAAGCTGAGTATTGTCAGCTATAAATCTAGCTAACTGTCCGGGGACTATTCTGTCCCAGATTTTCTCAGGTTTGCCTTGAGCTTTCAAAGACTCTTCTATATCTTTTTTAGCCTGTACCAAAACATCTTCTGTAAGTTGAAGTTTACTTCCGTAAAGTGGCACTTTTTTAAGAGGTTTTCCAAGTCTTTTGAGCTCTTCATTCTCTTTTTCTATTTCAGCTTTAAGAGCTACAGTCTCTTTCTCAACAAACTCAGGATCCAACTCTTTATAACTTAGATACTGAGGTTTCATTGCAGCTGCATGCATACAAAGCTGTCTTATAAATTCTGCAGATTTTTTAGCTACCTCTTCATTTTCACACTTGGCAGCTATTAAAACTCCTACTCTACCGTTTGAGTGAGCATAACCGTTTACTACTCCATTTTCTCCGGCTTTTACAGTAGCAAATCTTCTAACAACCAAATTCTCTCCGATTTTAGCGATTTGAGTTTTAAAATACTCTTCAAATTTTACTCCGTCAATCTCAGTTTCCATAAGCTCTTCTACACTGCTTACTCCGCTGTTCATGATATGAGCCGTAGTATCTTTGGTCAAATTTATAAAATTTTCGTTTTTAGCAACAAAATCAGTTTCAGAGTTTACTTCACTTATAGTTGCAGTTTTAAAATCAGATGCAACTTCTACACTTACCAAACCTTCACTAGCTAGTCTGTCAGATTTTTTTGCAGCTTTTCCAAGACCCTTTTCTCTCAAGATATCCACCGCTTTATCGATATCCCCGTCAGTCTCGGTAAGTGCTTTTTTACAATCCATCATACCGGCACCAGTCATCTCTCTTAGCTGTTTTACTAATTGTGCGCTTATTGCTGCCATTACTTTTCCTCTTCCTCTTTTTTCTCTTCATCAGCTGTCTCTTCTTTGACAGCTTCAGCTATAACTTCTTGTTTTTCTTCTTCACTTACTTCAGCTACCTCTTCTTCTTTCTCTTCATCTTGAGCTTTTATCTCTTTTCCTTCATTGATAGCCTCAGCCATCTCTTTACAAAAAAGTTGAATCGAACGAATAGCATCATCATTTCCGGGAATCGGTAAATCAACCAAATCAGGATCACAGTTTGTATCCAATGGAGCTACCACTTTTATACCAAGTCTTCTGGCTTCAAGTACTGCAATCTTCTCTTTTACCGTATCTATAACAAATATCATATCAGGAAGTTTTTTCATATCTCTGATACCGCCAAGATAATCAAGAAGTTTTTTCTTCTTTCTTCTTAGCATTAAAGCCTCTTTTTTTGTAAGAAGGTCTATTTGACCCTCATCTTCCATCTTTTCAATAATTTCTAATTTTCTGATTGATTGTTTGATTGTATTGAAGTTTGTAAGCATACCGCCCAACCATCTGTGGTTTACATAAGGCATACCACAAGCTTCGGCATACTGTTTAACTGCTTGAGAAGCCTGTTTCTTAGTCCCTACAAAAAGCATTGTTTGACCTTCTGCAGCAGCATCTCTTACAACATTATACGTATATCTGAAAAAACGAAGTGTTTTTTGTAAATCTATGATATAAATATTTTTTCTTTCACCAAAGATGTACTTTTTCATCTTTGGATTCCATCTTCTAGTTTGGTGTCCGAAGTGTACACCGCATTCCAATAAGTCTTTCATGGCTACCATGAAGCGCTCCTTTTGTTAAATTTTGGTTTAGCCTCCACACCCATCAACAAGTTACCTTGCAACCTTTAAAGGATTGGTGTGTGAGAATTTAGGGGGAGATTATATAAAAAAATAGTTTAAATGTTGCTTTTGGTAGCAGTTATATAAAAAAAAACTCGGTTTTATCATCATTTTATGCAAGATTGGATAGAGTTATAGGCGATATGGAAGTGTTTTTATAAGGTAGCGGATTGAGTAATAAATTTAAAATATATTCAAATCTTTTCATAATATTTTTATCTGTTCTTTTGCTTATAGCTGTATCAAAAGATTTAAAGATATTATCTCTTTCTTTGGCTTGTTCCATCATTATTGTACTGTTTTTAAATCTTTTTAGAATAATCAAAACAAAAAAGAGAGACAAAAAAAACAAATTTGACAAAAACAAAGCATATATAAAAATATTTGAAAACAATGTTCCTTTGGCTAAAATAGACGAAAATCTAAGAATTGTATATGCCAATAGACCCTTTTACCAAATCACCTTATGCTCAAAAACGGAAACTCTAAAATCACCTCTGAAAAAATTCTTCTTATATCCTGACGACTACAATGAAGTTAAAGAGACAATCAGACACGAACAGTCATGGGAAGGTCTGCTGACCTTTAAAACATGTAACAATAAAAAAATCTTTATAAACTCATCTATTATACCTGTTATCGAACATAAACAAAATCTTAAAGAGTATATTCTTATTGCAACCGATTTAACAGAATTAATGCTCAGTAAGAAGATTATAAAACAAAACTTATATATAGATACCCATACAAAACTACCTAACAGACTGAAACTTATAGAAGATAAAAAAGAGATATACATAGACAACAACAAAACTCTGATACTTTTTAACATAGACTCTTTTCAGGCTATTAACAGCCTGTACGGAAACGGATTTGGAGACAAAGTTTTGGTCAGTGTTGCAAAATGGCTTGAAAAAAATCTTCCTACAGAATCAGCAAAACTGTATAAATTTGAAGCTGATGTATATGCTGTTTTGATACCTACCCAATTTGGCGAAAATGATTTGAAAGACTATCTTAAAATGATTTCCAAGAACATATCTCAGGATTCTATAAGCTGTATGGGAGTAGATATAAATATCTCTTTTACCATAGGTGCCGTACAGGGGAAAGAGAACCTTTTAAAACTGGTATTTATAGCCTACAAAGAGGCTAAAAAAGCTGACAAACCATATATGATATACTCAACAAGCAGTAACAAAGAACAGGAGTATATAGAAAATATCAGTATGAGCAACATCATAAAAGAGTCTTTAAAAGATGACAAAGTTATACCTTTCTTTCAACCTATTATGAATATTCAGACAAATACAATAGAAAAATACGAAACCCTTATGAGAATCAAAAATGACAAAGGAACATATCTTCCATACCAGTTTTTGGATATAGCAAAACATTCAAAGCTATATCCTGCACTTTCAAGAACACTTATAGAAAAAGCTTTTGAAACTTTTAAATTTTCATCTAGTGAATTTTCAATCAATCTTTCTTTCCTGGATATTCTCAACAAAGAAACCATGAATTTCCTTTTTAAAAAACTAAATGAATTTGATATAGGGTCATGGGTTGTATTTGAACTTTTGGAAAGTGAAGGTATAGACAACTATGAAACTGTTTACAAATTTATAGAAACTGCCAAATCATACGGTGCAAAAATCGCCATAGATGACTTTGGAAGCGGATATTCAAATTTTGAAAGACTGGTAAAACTGCAGATTGACTATATCAAAATAGACGGCAGTCTGATTAAAAATATAGATAAAAATGATGATATGAGAATTATCACCCAAACTATTATAAACTTTGCACAAGAGTTAAATATAAAAACAATAGCCGAATATGTCCACTCAAAAGAAGTCCTGGAAACAGTTAAATACATGGGTATAGACTTCGCACAGGGGTTCTACATAGGAAAACCCAGCGAAAAACCTGTAGTCTTCAGTGATTTTCAGGAAATTTGAGCATCACTCTCACACTCAATCAAGTCATTCAAGATATCCAAAATTCTATCTGCATTTTGTACAGTATTATTCCCAAACTTCTCAATTAACATACTGTTTATAAGCTCTTCATTTTGAAAAATCTCTATATTGTACTTTACCCCTCTTTTTACTATCTCTTCCACCCTCTTATCAGGATAGTTTTGACCTACCATTTTCTGAACACTTTGATACTCGCTAATAGCTTTTTTAGATATCATCTTTAACTCCGACATGCACACAAAGCCAAATAGTCCCTTTTTTCGTTTTTAAAACCTTATGCTCTTTAAAAGCCTCTATTAAGAGGGTATCTCCCTTTTTTAAGGTAACTTTTCTCTCTTCAACCTCCAGCAGTGCTTCTCCTGCAAGTAAAACCAACCACTCATCATAAGGTTGCTTATATATACTGCTTTGAACTTTATCTGAACTGACTATTCTCTCTATTAAAACACTATCTTTTTTATATAACGGTTCAAAATTTTCACCACTTTTTGGTATCTCTGTATCAAAGATATTCATAGCCTTATAACTCCTGCAAATCTCCCTGTAACTCCATCTCTTCTATATGAAAAATAGTTTTTATTACAACAGGTACATCTCTCATCTACATCAATATTTTCAACACCCAAACTCTTCAAATCATCTACACACTTAGATACCAAATCCAGATAAATTCTATCTTTCTTTACATGTAAATAATTCTCAAATCCATCACTTACATCACTCTTTATTTCATAACAACAACTCTTAATAGAAGCTCCTATAAAGACCTCTATATCTTTTGCCTTACATCCATATAAATCTCTCATCTTCACTACTGTTTTAGGTGCTATTTTTCTCTTTACTCCCTCTCTTCCTGCATGGACGGCAGCTATAACTTCTTTTTTACTATCATAAAAAAGTACCGGAATACAATCTGCAACCATCACTACCAAAGCTACCTCTTTTAGATTAGTTATCAAAGCATCACAAGAGGAGTAAGTTTGAGGTTCTTTAGTATCTACAACTTTTATATAATCTTTATGAATCTGTTGCATAAAAACCAAATTTTTAGTACCTATCATGTCAGATAAAAGCTCTCTGTTTCTTTGAACATCCAAAGGATTGTCGTTTACATGTAAAGCAAGATTAAAACTTGAGTAAGAGCCTTTTGAAAATCCACCCCGCCTGTCACTAAAAAGATATCTCATCAATACCTAGCCATTATACTATCTATCTCATCCCAGCCTATAGTATCGTTTTTGTTAAACATATGATACAGATATCTTGCAAACATATCGGTCTCTATATTGACTCTTCTCCCTCTTTTATACTCTCCAAAAAGTGTCTGAGAAAATGTATGAGGTATAATCGTCAATCTAAACCAAGCAGGCTTTACATCATTTATAGTTAAACTCACACCATCTATGGCGATACTTCCCTTTGGTATTATATACTTTGAGAACTCTTTAGGATAAGAGATATAAAAATCTGTACTATTGTTGTTTTGTACTATCTTATCTATAACTCCAACACAATCTACA
>CAYRRJ010000063.1:0-6772 GCA_964426645.1 uncultured Campylobacterales bacterium
AGCCTTTTTCGAAATATATATAATTATAACATTTAAAAGCTAATTTGGTATAATATCTTTCACTTACATGTAAAGGTTTGATTTGGATAATTTTTTTATTGAGTACAGAGACCCGATGTTTGGGATAATTATACTTTTTTCTATAGTTTTCATCATCTCCTTCGTAAATTACTGGTGGGGTGTTTTTAAAAGTAATGAAGAGAAAAATTCTATAGAGAAATTTGTAAAAAAATTTGAAATAGCAAATAATGAAGAAGAGTATAAAAAACTTTTGGAGAACTCTTCCATTCCCGTAGAATCTTTGGCTTTGTTGGCCGATGCATACGGAAAGGGCGGAGATTATGAGAAAGCTATAAATATATATCTTGTAGCTTTAAAAAGAGTAAAAGGCAAAGAAAAAAAACAGTATCTTCTCTCATCGTTGGGTAAAACATATTTTATGGCAGGGTTTTTAAGAAGAAGCAGTGAAGTGTTTTTGGAATCTTTAAGACTGCACCCTAGAAACAGTGAGTCTTTAAAGTATTTGACTGTGGTATATGAAAAGTTAAAGGAGTATTCGAGAGCTATAGAAGTTTTGGATGCACTTGATGAACTTGGAGTTGATGTAAAAAAGCAAAGAGAGTATCTGAAAGCTTTGGAAATTTCGTCCAGCACTGTTTTGACAAATGCACAAAAGGTGGAAAAACTTAAAAAACTCTCTTTAAAAGAGAAGTTTTTAGAGAGAAAATATTTTGAATTTGCTTTAAACAATATGATTTCTTTGAGTGATGAGGAGTTTCTCTCCTTTCGTCATGAAAAGATTTTGGATTTGTTATGGTATATGGATGACAAATATATTAGGTTGTCAGAATTTGAAGACCATTTGCTTAAACAGATTGTCATGGCAAAGGGATTAAGAGAGTATGAAAAACTGGAAAATTCCATTTTTGAATTTGATGTTTTGGGAGTTTTACAAACTGACAAAGAGGTGAAGGGAGACATCAGTTTTCACTATATGTGTCAAAATTGTAAAAGAGTTTTTCCACTATTTTTTTACAGATGTCCGGGTTGTCATGAAATAGACAGTGTAAAAATCCAAATGTCAGTGGTAAAAGAGAGAGATGAAAAAAATATCCCTTTTCTGTGATGGTTCGTCTTTGGGTAATCCCGGATATGGTGGTTACTGTGCAATTTTGAGGTTTAAAGATAATGAAAAAATTATCAAAGGAGCACAAGAGGAAGCAACAAATAATCAGATGGAGCTAAAAGCTGTTATAGAGGGGCTCAAAGCTCTCAAGGAGCCGTGTGAAGTTGAGTTGGTAAGTGATTCCACTTATGTTGTAAAAGCTATCAATGAGTGGTTGGCGGGATGGGTCAGAAAAGATTTCAGAAAAGTAAAAAACCCTGAACTATGGAGAGAGTATCTGGAAGTCTCAAAACCTCATAAGATTATTGCAAATTGGGTCAGAGGACATGACGGGCATGAAGAAAATGAGAGATGTGATGAGATAGCAAGAGGAGAAGCTCAAAAATTAAAGGATTTACATGAGTAAAAATTTAAAATCGTTACAGAAGCGTTTGGATTATCAGTTTAAAGATGAAAATCTGATAATCGAGGCTCTTACTCACAAGAGTTACAAACAGTCTTACAACAATGAAAGACTGGAGTTTTTGGGAGATGCTGTTTTGGATTTGATAGTCGGAGAGTATCTTTTTCATAAATTTCCTAAAGTTGCAGAAGGAGAGCTTTCAAAGCTCAGAGCATCACTTGTAAATGAAAAAGGTTTTGAAAAACTGGCAAATATACTGGATTTGGGAAAGTATATCTATATATCTCTGGCAGAAGAAAACAACAAAGGACGGGAAAAATCATCCCTGCTTTCAAATGCTTTTGAGGCATTGATGGGAGCTATGTATCTTGAAGCAGGACTTGAAAAAACCAGAAAAGTGTGTATAAGGTTGCTGGAAAAAGCATATCCGAAGATAGATATGGAAGCAATTTTCAGAGATTTTAAAACTACTTTACAGGAGCTTACACAGGCTAGATTTGGTGTTACTCCGGAGTATAGGCTGATACAGGCTTACGGTCCTGATCATAAAAAAGAGTTTGAAATGGCTGTTGTGATACAGGGAAAAGAGATTTCAAGAGCAAAAGGCAAAAGCAAAAAAGAGGCTCAACAGGCTTCAGCGGAATTGGCTCTTGAAGTGTTAAAGAAAGAGAAAACAATATGAACAGATTTGGAATGAGATTTTCATTCAGTACTTTCGGAGAATCCCACGGTAAAGCTATAGGTTGTACAGTAGATGGGGTTCCGGCGGGATTAAAGATAGAAAAAGAGTATATTCAAAGAGAGTTGGATAGAAGAAAACCGGGACAGAATTCTTTCTCTACCCAGAGAAAAGAGGGAGATGAAGTAGAGATACTCAGTGGAGTTTTTGAAGGGATTAGTACAGGAACTCCTATAGAGCTTATTATCTATAATAAAGACCAAAAAAGTAAAGATTATGGAGATATCAAAGATATATTTCGTCCCGGACATGCTGATTTTACTTACTTTCACAAATATGGCATCAGGGATTACAGAGGTGGAGGAAGAAGCAGTGCGAGAGAGACAGCTGCCCGTGTTGCAGCAGGTGCTATAGCTAAGATACTTTTGGATGAGCTTAATATAGAGGTAAAAAGCGGTATATATCAAATAGGTGAGATTGAAGCGGAAAAGTTTGATTTTAATTATGCAAAACAGAGTGAGATTTATGCTTTAAACGGGGATAAAGAGGTTTTTTGGAAAGAGAGTATTACAAAAGCAAGAAAAGCAAAAGATTCTATAGGAGGGAGTGCCCTGGTAAGGATATCCAATCTTCCCATAGGTTTGGGAGAGCCTGTATATTATAAACTTGATGCTGTTTTAGCTTCGGCTATGATGAGTATAAACGGAGTAAAAGCTGTAGAGATAGGGGAGGGTGTAAATGTGTCCAGACTCTATGGCTCACAAAACAATGATGAGATAACAAAAAACGGATTTGTATCAAATCACAGTGGCGGAATTTTGGGTGGCATAAGTAACGGAGATGATGTGGATATAAAAATACACTTTAAACCTACTCCTTCGATTTTTAAAGAGCAAAGAAGCCTGGATATACACGGAAATGAACATCTCTATAAACTTCACGGCAGACATGACCCTTGTATAGCTGTAAGAGGCAGTGTAGTGGCAGAATCCATGGCAGCTTTGGTAGTTGCAGATATGTTGCTTTTGAATTTGGGTTCAAAAATGGAGTTCATAAAAAAGATTTATGTTAAGTAAATATAAAAATTTTATAAGAATCTTCTTTTTGGGCTTGATAGTAGTGAGTGTCGTATATTTTAGTATGCAAAATAAAACTAAAGAGCCTCAGAAAGTTGAAATTATACAGTCAAAGAATGAAGAGATAATAAAAGAGTATCCTTTCAGAAAGTATTTACATGTAAAGAAATTTTATACAAATTTGGCAAAGAGTGCTGTTGATATAGGGTTGAAATACAATATTCCTCCGGGAGCACTTTTGGCTATAGCCGGAGTGGAATCCGGATACGGTAACGGATATGTTGCAAGAATTACAGGCAATATACTCTCATTGGGAGCACAAAAAGGCGATAAAGAGTTACCGGCACTATATCTGCCAAATATAAAAAATTTTCCTTCAAAAGTTTTATATTCGCCTGAGAAAATAAAAAAATATAAAAAGAGTGAGCTTGTATGGAAAAAAAGACCAAGAAGTCATAAAAAGGATTATAGACCTGTGAAGATAGCGGGTACTTCCAAGGAGCTTGATTATTTTGACAAACATCCAAAAGAGAAGTTGGAGGCAAATGTCAGATGTATGGAAGAGTTTGCCAAAGATTGGATAGATAAAGATAAAAAGCATAAGCCTTTTGTGGAAGCAAGACAAATGTTGGAAAATGAGATAAAACTGCATTCAAAAGATATTCTTTTTGATGAAGATTTAAATAAAAGGTTTATAAAGATGATAGGAGGTAGAAAAGATTCTTTCAATTACCGAAAAACATGGCCTAAAAAGGTAATTACAGTTATGGATAAAACAGGTTTGGTAGAGCTTACCAAAGGTATATATAAGACAAATAAATTTTCTGACGAACTTTGGTAGAAAGAGAAAAAGTGCAAGAGATTTTTAAACCTAAATTTTTTACTCTTTTGAGAGAAGGAATTTCAAAAGAGCAGATTGTTACTGATGTTTTTGCCGGAGTTATCGTCGGTATAGTAGCACTTCCTTTGGCGATAGCTTTTGCAGTGGCTTCAGGTGTTTCTCCTGAAAAAGGTTTGATAACAGCTATTGTTGCAGGTTTTGTTATCTCGCTTCTTGGAGGAAGCAGAGTTCAGATAGGAGGTCCTACCGGTGCTTTTATAGTTATACTTTACGGAATTGTACATCAGTATGGTATAGACGGTTTGCTTATTTCCACCATGATGGCGGGAGTCTTTTTAGTACTTTTTGGTATGTTGAAACTTGGTTCTTTGCTGAAGTATTTCCCTCATCCTTTGATAGTCGGTTTTACAAGCGGAATTGCCTTGGTTATTTTTTCAACTCAGATAAAAAATGCCTTGGGATTGGATATAGATAAACTTCCTTCAGATTTTTTATCAAAACTGGAAATTTATATCAAATATTTTGATACTATCAATTTTTATGCTTTGGGTATTACACTGTTTACCATTTTGACAGTTGTATATTCCAAACATCTTTTTAAAAAGATTCCAGGTTCTTTTATAGCTGTAGTTGTAACAACTTTAGCAGTACATTGGTTTGATCTTCCTGTAACTACCATAGAGACTTTTTTTGGAGATATATCTAATGAGATATCATTCTCTATTCCTCATTTTGAATTTTCAGATATAGTTACCTATCTTAAACCGGCATTGGTTATAGCTCTTTTGGGTAGTATAGAATCTCTTTTGTCGGCTGTGGTTGCAGATGGTATGATAGGAGGAAATCATCGCTCAAACACCGAACTTATAGCTCAGGGAATTGCAAATATAGTAACACCTTTTTTTGGAGGGATTCCTGCAACAGGAGCTATTGCCAGAACCGCAACAAATATAAAAAATGGTGCCAGAACTCCTATATCCGGCATGGTTCACTCTTTGACACTTCTGCTGATAATGCTGTTTTTTATTGATTATGCAAAACTTATACCTATGGCGACTTTATCGGGAATTTTGATGGTTGTTTCATATAATATGAGTGAATGGCGTTCTTTTCTATCTATTTTAAAAAGTTCCCATTTTGATTCTATTGTATTGGTATCAGTGTTTTTCCTAACTGTGCTTGTTGATTTGACTGTTGCCATAGAAGTTGGTGTGGTGCTCTCTTCACTGCTTTTTATGAAAAGGATGTCAGATATAAATACAGATATTTTAAAAGAGTCAAATGATGAGGTTATAGAAGATTATTCTGATTTACCTGATACGGTTTCAGTATATGAGATAGGAGGCCCTCTCTTTTTTGCATCTGCAAAACAGTATGCCCAGACCATAAAAGAGATAGGAGAGGCATCAAAGATTTTAGTTTTGAGGATGAGATATGTACCTTTTATAGATTCAACGGCACTGCATAATCTAAAAGATACTATAACTTTTTTACAAGATGCTGGGGTGAAAATTGTAATTTCGGGAATAGCAGAAAATGTATATAAAGATTTAAAGAAAGCAGAAGTAATTGATATGATAGGAGAGGAAAATATTTTTAGGAAATTTCCTGATGCCGTAGAGTATATAAAGAGAAAATTAATTTAACTTAACAAACTTTTTTTAAGCTTGATTTCTATAAAATTCAAAAAAAGAAAAATAAATTTATCTTTTTATAAAAATAAATTGGAGTTATAATGAGAGTAGTCTTTCCTACGGATGATGATAAAGGATATCTTAGTCAAAGAGGAGCGCATTTTGGAAAAGCTCTGTTTTATACTATAGTGACTATAGAAAACGGTGTAGTAAAAGATGTTGAAGTTGTCAAAAATCCTGGACATGTAGAGGGAGGTTGTTCAAATGCCGTAACCAATATACTCTCTTTAAATCCAGATGCTTTGGTTGTAGGGGGTATAGGTGGTCGTCCTGCTCAGGGTTTTATGGAAGCCGGGCTTGATTTGTATTTTGACCAGACTTCACCTACCGTGATAGATAGCATACATCTTTTTTTAAAAGGTAAGCTGAAAAAAAGCAGTGGTGAAGGTACCTGTGGAGTACACTAAAACAAAGAAGGTTCTCTTAGAGATTTGATTTTATAGCTTTTTCTGTGTATCGAAGAGTATCCGAACTTTTTGATTTCCTTTACATGTAAAGCTGTTATGTAGCCTTTGTGTTTTTTAAAGTTATAGTTTGGAAACTCTTTGTTTATATCATACATATATCTGTCCCTGGAAACTTTTGCCAATATACTAGCTGCACTCACCTCAGGGATTTTGGCATCTGCTTTTATCATAGTTTTAATACCCTCTACTCCAAAAGAGCTGTTACCGTCAAAAAGTATATCGTATTCTTTAAAAGATGCTTTTATCTTTTTTAAGGCGAAACTTATGCAGTAACTGAGACCTTTAGTATCTATCATATTGTTGTCACAAAATATTATCTTATATTTTGAGTTTTGTTTGATGATTTCAAAAAGCTCTTCTCTCTTTTTTTCACTTAGTTTTTTTGAATCATTTAATTCTTTGATTTCTCTTTCTAAGACAACTCCGGCAACTACTAAAGGTCCTGCACAACATCCTCTTCCAGCCTCATCTATCCCACATATCATT
>CAYRRJ010000064.1:0-6709 GCA_964426645.1 uncultured Campylobacterales bacterium
ATCATTCAAGCGGATATGGGTATGAACAGAGTTCTTCACAATACTCAGTGGATTATTATGGCTCATGTTCATATCGCACTAGTTGTTGGTCTTTATATGACACTTTATAGTGCCTTGTATGTTCTTTGGCCTTTGGTAACAAACAATACAACCCTATACTCCAAAAAGCTTACTTGGACTCACTACTGGCTATATCTAATAGGCGGTGTAGGCATGGGAGCATTCGGGGGTATGGCAGGACTTGACGGTATGCTTCGTCGTCACTTCTATGCAAATGGTGAATTCAATACCTTTATGATTCTAGCTGCAATCTGCGGTAGTATGGTGTTGATTGCTTGGTTTATATTTCTATTTAACATAGTTATGTCAGTAGGAATTAAAGGATTAATCGGTATATTCTTACCGGCACAAGACAAATCAGCCTCTTTTGGCATAGAAGAAGAATAAAACAAAAACGGTCGGATAAACAGTCTGACCGTTTAACTACAAAAATTTCGGGAGAAATCATTTGATTCATTTACCACGAGTTGCATTGGAGATTAAAAATATAGGATTGTATGATTTAATACTTCAAGATGTCCAAAAAATAGCGGGGAAAAGAAAAGTAAGTGAAGAAGAGATACTAGAGATACTCAAGACTCATCCTCAGATTTTGGAAGATTACAAACAGATGAATGTTGAGTATAATCTAAGCAATATACACTTAAGAGATATAGATACTGCAAACTTGGAAGAATCTTGCAAAGAAAAAGCAAAAAAAGTAAATAAAAATCTTGCTCACTTAAGAGAGATAGAGAAATATACCCTGGATTTCGAACAAAGTTCGACTCTGGTTGTTATCTTCTCCATAGAGTTTTTTGTTCTATTTTCGGTGCAGTACTTCATAGTTTTACTAGATTTAAAAGATTGGCAATGGTGGATTTACTCTATGTTTGCTCTATCTATACTTATAGCTTGGGTTTATGCGAAAAAAGAGCGGAAAAAGTATGAGGAAAATAGCAAAATTTTTGACAAGATGTATATAGAGACTCTCAAACTCATAGAGGAGTTAGAGGAGCAAAACTGCATCAAAAAATCAGATCTTATCATACAAGAGTGCGAAGAGCATGTCTAAATCTTTACATGTAAGCTACAATTGGAATACAAAAAAATTCCTCCAAGGTGCTAAGGCGGCATACGATTATGAGCTGAAAAATTCAAGAAAGAGATTTTTAGGATGGATCTTTATAGCTTTAACCCAATTTGGAGTGGTTTTAGCACTAAAACAAGGCACAATTGGAATGCTGACACTCTCAACCATACTAGTTTTGTACTGGTATGGATTTAGATGGAAGATAAGGGAGTATTTTCTTATCAAGAGTTTTAAAAACTCACCTCTAAAAGATAAAAGCTTTGAGGTAAAACTAAATGACGAGGGACTTTTTTTTAATAATTCTCCTATAGATTTCAAAGATATCTATGAAATAGTCTCCACTGATGAGGGAGTTTTACTCTACTTTATAGACAACTATATTTTTATACCCTCTAGCGCATTTGAAAATTTGGAAGATAAAAGTGAATTTGTAAAGATAATCAAACGCAAAATAAAAGGGGAGTAGTTTTAAAAACTACTCCTAGTTACTATAATGCCCCTAAAAATCAAGACAAATTTTCCAATAATTTAATTTTATCATCACCTGTTACCCTATGCTGTCAACGGAACAGTTAAAATAGGCAGCATAAAAACTGCATAAAAAGTTGTCTTGACTTTTTTTTGGGAGGGAGAGTGGTGGAATAGCAGTATTTATGTGCAAAATTTACTGGTTTTTTAAAAAATAGTTATTAATTCCATCGGCTATTCCTTTAGCCAACAGACTTTGATATTGAAAATTAAACAGTCTTTCACTTTCTGTAGGATTAGTTATATATCCTACTTCTATAAGTATGGCAGGCATTTGTGCACCAACAAGTACCCAAAAAGGTGCTTCTCTCACTCCTCCATCTACAACTCGGTATCTCTTTCTTAGAGATTTCAACATACCTTGTTGCACATCAAGAGCCATTTTGTTAGCCTGTATGATTTTTTCACGATTCAAAACATCCAAAAATGTCTTTTTAGAAAAATAGTTCATATCTTCTATATCACTTCTGTTTTCCAATGCGGCAACTCTTTTACTTCTTTCACTTCTGGCACGAGATAGAAAAAAGGTTTCTATACCTTTTGACAAAAGATACTTGCTCTTTTTAGGAGCAGCATTTGCATGAATAGATACAAAGAGATCCGCATTTTTTCTGTTTGCATATTTGGTTCTATCTCTCAACTTGACAAAAACATCCCTGCTTCTTGTAAGATATACTCTGTATCCTCTTTTTTTAAGTTCTTTTGCACATTTTAGGGCTATTTGCAAAACAGCTTTTTTTTCGTATCTCTTTTTATAACCTATAGCTCCCGAATCCTTTCCTCCATGTCCGGGATCCAGAACAATAATCTTTTCTTTTGGATTAAACGTATTGTAAAAATACTCTTTTTTTACACTGTAGGTCTTTTTATTTTCATGATTGTGTTTTATATTTTTCTCTTTTCTAAAATATATAGTTATTCTGCTACCGCCAAAATCGATTTTATATTTTCTGCTGTTTTTTGTTTCCAAAACCACTCTTACTGTTTTTGGATTATACTGGGCTATTTTAATACTTTTAAAATCTTTTGGATATTTAAATCTAAATTTTCTGGATAAAAAAGCTGAAATATCAAAAACTTTTTTATATGAATTTTTTGTTTTCAAAACAAAAGTCTTGACATCTGACTTTTTTACATCTCTGGAAAATTGAAGTATCATTTTAGAATTGTCAATATATAAAGAAGTTATTTTAGATATTCCTGTTTTAGGTTTAACAGATTTTATCTTAATAATATTTTTAGGGTGTTTTATTGTTTTAGGACTGTTTTCTAGTGACTTTATAGTCTCCAGTTCATTTTGATAGTTTTTATAATCAATCCCAAGAATTTTGGCACTTTTTATAAGCACTTCTAAAGCTTTTTCCTTTAAAAGTGTATCATTGTCAATTATAGACTTAATATATATATTCTGCAATGAATGAAAAATCTTCAATACCTCATCGCTTGAAGATTTATTTATCATCTTTTCATAAGAGATAACTGTAGTTATACCAGTATTACCTGCAAAAACAGATATACATATATATAAAATTACAACTAAAGTTTTAACTATCTTCTCCATTCAGCAATTTATCAAGAAGCTCTTTAACACTGATAATCTCATTTAATCTATATCCGTTAGAACCTGTAAAGAAAAGTCCGCTTTCCTCTTTTCCAAGATATGCATCACTTAATCTATCAGCTATACAGTAACCTACTTCTTTTGCCTCTTTACCTCTTTGACAGGGGCTTACACAGTTACTGATACACCTTATTTTAGGTCCTTCTTTTTTCTCAACCATTTTTATAAGATTTGTCCTGACTCCACGAGCCGGATAACCTACAGGAGATTTTAAAAGTTTTATATCCTCTTCTTTGGATTCCAGTATCACCTTTTTAAAATTATCATCAGCATCACATTCATGTGTACCTATAAATCTGGTACCCATCTGTACGCCATCCGCACCCAATGCCATCATTTTGTCAATATCATTTTTATCCCATATTCCCCCTGCAGCAATAAGAGGAAAATCCCCCCATTTTGCAATCTCTTCTTTAATAGGTTTAATAAGATTTTCCAATTGATACTCTTCTTGAAAACACTGCTCATAAGTAAACCCTTGATGTCCACCACTCTTTGGTCCCTCTACCACTACAGCATCAGGCAATCTATCATATCTTTGTTTCCATCTTTTACAGATAATTTTCAATGCTTTGGCAGAAGATACAATCGGGACCAATGCAACATCAGGATAATCTTTTGTAAATTCAGGTAAATTTGTAGGAAGTCCTGCACCAACTATTAATATATCTACACCCAATTCACATGCATCTTTGGCAACTCTACCAAAATCGTTAATAGCAAATAGTATATTTGCTGCTATTGGTCTGTTCCCTGCTATCTTTTTGGCATTTTGGATAATAGCTTTAAACCCTTCACGGGAATAAAAATTTTCAGCTTCATAAGGTCTGCCACTGATAAGGTTTTTGGCATACTTTCTATTTTTATAGTAACCTGTTCCTACGGAGCTGATAACTCCAAGTCCACCCTCTTTACTGACTGTTCCAGCCAGTTTGTCCCAACTGATTCCCAGTCCCATTCCACCTTGAATGATTGGGTGTTTAATGGTATATTTTCCAATTTTTAGTGGTTTGTAAGCCATCATATCACCTTTATTTTTGCAAACTTTCTTTTTCCAACTTGAAGTATATACTCACCTTTATCTAATTTTAACTGCATATCACTTATTTTTTTCTGATTTATACTGACAGCATTTTGTTTTATATCTCTTCTGGCTTGAGAAGTTGACGGCTCAAGATTACAATCAACCAAAGCCTGCGCAATCCATATCGGAGCTTTTGCTTCAAATTCAGCTATATCATCGGGCAAGCCTTTTTTTGCATGTACCTTGTCAAACTCCTCTTTTGCTCTTTTCGCGGCTTCTTCGCTATGATATCTGCTAACAATTTCCAAAGCCAACATCTCTTTGGCCGTTTTTGGATGCATACTTCCATGTGCAACATCATCTTTCATCTTTTCGATATCATCTAAGCTCTTTGAACTCAAAAGTTCATAATATCTCCACATAAGCTCATCTGAAATACTTAGAATTTTACCAAACATATCATTTGGGGCATCAGTAACACCTATATAATTTCCAAGTGATTTACTCATCTTATTTACACCGTCAAGTCCCTCCAAAAGGGGCATCATAACAACTGCCTGTTCTTTACCTATATTGTAAACTCTTTGCAGATGTCTTCCCATCAGGAGATTAAACTTTTGATCAGTTCCACCCATTTCTATATCGCACTTCATGGCTACACTGTCATATCCTTGTAACAAAGGATACAGAAATTCACTTATGGAGATAGGTTTTTCCGCTTTGAATCTTTTACTAAAATCATCTCTCTCCAACATTCTTGCAACATTAAATGTTGTTGTAAGTTCAACCAAACCACTGGCTCCCAATGCATCAAGCCATGTTGAGTTAAACATAACCTCAGTCTTTTTTGGATCTAAAACTTTAAAAACCTGCTCTTTATAACTCTGTGCATTTTCAAGTACTGTCTGTCTGTCAAGTTTTTTTCTTGTTTCGTTCTTCCCTGTCGGATCACCTATCATTCCCGTAAAATCACCTATCAAAAACTGTACTTTTGCTCCATATTTCTGTAATACTGCCATTTTTTGCAAAAGAACCGTATGTCCAAGATGTAAGTCCGGAGCGGTAGGATCAAATCCTGCTTTTACCAAAAATTCTTCACCTTTTTCAAAATAGTTTTTAACAAGTGCAGTAATCCTCTCTTCGTCTATTATCTCACTAACACCTCTTTTTATCTCTTTCAAGGCCTCTTGTATCATCGTTTTCCTTTAGTTTTTATATGCATCATTCAAAGAAACAAATTCTATAACACTATATTTTGATTTTATATTGTTTCTGATGGCTTCAAAAGGTTTGTCAGGAAGTTCAAGTACCATTTCAAAATAATCAGTATGCCCTTCTTCTGATTTACCAAGTTCTATAGTCACCAGATTTATCTGCATTTTAGCCAAATAAAGTAAAAAATTTGCTAAAGATCCTCTCTTGTTTTCCAAAGAGACTATCAGTTTGTATCTTTCCGGAGCTTCCCTTGTCCATTTTACAAAAATCATAGGTTCGTTTCTTCTCATAAGTTCATTTGCTTTTTTACAAAGTTTATGATGGACAAATACATTACCATCTTTTTTAAAACCTATGATATCATCACCACGCTTAGGATGACAACAATAATCAAAAAATGCATTTGATATATTTTGATTACTGTAAATTACTATATTTTCAAATTTTTGCTTTTTTATCCTGTATCTGTCAATTTTAAGAATAGGAAAAAGTATTTTATCCGCTTTTGAATATTTTTTAAGAGCATTGACAACATCTTTGTAAAAAACGGAATCTATAGCAACTCTATATACTTTTTTGGTAAGATTCTCTTTTTCAAGCCAATTTAAAAGTTTCTTTTTTTTAACACCAAAAGTATTAATCAAAATATTTATGGAAGCTTGATAATTTATATCTTTTATCTTCTGTCTGCAGTTTACTCTGATAGCGTTTCTTGCTTTTCCTGTTTTTACGCTGTTTAACCATGAACATCTAAATTTTGGTTCATCAGAAGTCACTACCCTGACTATGTCACCATTTTTTAATTCACTCAAAAGAGGAACTTTCTGTTTGTTTACATAAGCCTCTTTTGCAAAAAGTCCTATCTCCGTATGTACTTCGTAGGCAAAATCCAACACAGTAGCCCCTCTGGGCAAAGTAAAGATATCTCCTCTAGGAGAAAAAACAGCTATATCTTCACTATATAGATTATTTTTGGCTATTTCATAAAACTCTTCTATATTATCTATCTCTTCATTCTGGGTTTTTAGATCATTCAACCAGTCAAGTTTCGGGTTTAATCCTCCTGATTTATACTTCCAGTGAGCAGCAAGTCCGAATTCTGCAGTTTTATCCATATCAAAAGTTCTTATCTGAGATTCTATAATGGATTTGTCATCAAAAACTGTTGTATGTATAGTCTGATAACCAT
>CAYRRJ010000065.1:0-3874 GCA_964426645.1 uncultured Campylobacterales bacterium
CGTTAAATGTTTCCAACTCGATTGGTACCGATTTGGATTTATCTATATTAAATTCCAAACTTTTGAGAGATAGAGTCACTTTTCCGTTTAAAAGAGATTTTGAAAGATTGCTAAATGTAGCACTTAAACCACCCTTAAACCCTGATGAACTTATTTCAAGATTGGTTGCATTCAACCTCTCTATACTTATAGCATTGAGAAGGCTTGAATGAGCTTCTACCTCTCCTGTAAGTATAACTTTATATTTGCCGTCACTTGTTTCATCAACCTCTCCACTCGGGGTTTTAAGGGTTATAAAGTTATTATCATCCTGTTTATATACCAAATCCTCACTGAAACTGAAACTGTACTTTTTCAGACCGTTACTGTCTGTACTCATAGAGAGACTGGCCTGCTTGTTACCACTGAAAAGCTTTCCTAAATACAAAGTACCGTCTCCACCGCTTACGGAAGCACTTCCGCTACTATCTGCCGATGCACTTATATTTTTAAGTTCAACTCTTACATCATCATTGGGTCCTTCACCTAAATCAAGTATGGTAAAATTAGCTCTTGCATTTTGAACAGATACATTCCATTTAATCTCATCTTTTTTAATCTCTGCTCTTTCTACATCTGCTATACCCAGATTCAAACCTCCCGGAAGATTATAGTTGCTAAAGTCTGCTACCGTATGAAAAACAGCAACAGGATCTTTCCAGTCACTTAAATCCAGACTTCCTCCTATATCTCTGACACTTATCTCTCCTCTTGAATCATTTACAAAAATATATTCACCATCCAGATTCCATTTATAAACTCCTTCTACACTGACTCCCTCTTCAACAAGAGAATTCAAAGATATCGTCGAATCATTTAAAAGATTGGTAAATACCAGACTTGCTTCTATATCACTAAGACCTATTTTATATCCGTCAACACCCAAAGCAAGATGGAGAGTAGGTGTTTTGTTCTCTTTAAATCTCAAATCTATCTTTTTATTATCCTCTGCATATAGATTTATATCATCCAACCCTGCACTTACATATGCATCAAATCCCTTTTTGGATATCTTCGCATTTTTCAAAGTAACATCTCTGAACTTATCACTCAAACCTTCAAAAGTAGCACTATCTATATATAAAACAGGGTCTTTCAAATCTTTAAAATCTATCTTACCTGCAAAATCTGAGAGATATACAGAAGTACTTCCAAGTTGATTTTTACCATCTATGTTCCAACTGTACATATCATCTTCCAGTGTTTTAAGCAGAGCTGTAGAATTATTTAACAAATCTCCCAAATGTACACTTGCACTGATATCTTTTGCTCCGACTTTCAACCCTTCATTGTTAGCTCTAAGATAAAAACTAGGAGTAGAATCAAAAATAATTTTTACATTTTTCTCTTTCCAGATATTTATCTCATTCATAGATAAAATCAAGGAACCTTCAAATCCACTTTTCGAAATCGAAACCTCGTCTAGCTGGGCACTTTTTACATACTGAAATATCTCACTGTAATTACTCAAATCCGCTATGGCGTTAAATGTTATCTTCGGATTGGAAATATCACTTAAATCAAGAGAACCTCCTATTTCACTCAGCTTTATATTACTGCCCATCAAAGGAAGATCGGTACCTGTTATGCTCCAACTGAAATCTCTGCTGGCTATCTCCTCTTCAACCTGCTCTTTTACATTTTCGGCGGCACTCTCTGCAGAAGATGTGCCTATTTTTGAAGAGAGATCTTCCCCTGCCTGCATAACATCACCTATATCGGCAACCGCTTCATTCAGTAAATCTCCAAAATTTATCTTTGCATTGAGTTTTGAAACACCTATATCAAATCCCTCTTTCGTCACAGAAAGACTCAAGGTAGGATCACTTACAAAACTCATGGTAACTCTTTTTTCTTTCCAGATGTTTATGTTACCAAGAGAAGCACTCAAAGAACCTTTAAAACCATTTTTGGATATCTCAACATTTTTTAAAACAGCTTTATGAACAGAACTCAGCAATCCCCCATACTGACTCAAATCTACATCAGCATTAAAAGAGATTTTAGGATTTTTAAAATCTCTTATATCTATTGAAGCATTTGTTATATTTTCAACATAAGCCTTTGAAGCTGAAAAAAGCTTGTTTTTGCCATCTATTGCCCAACTGTACACTCCATCCTGAAGAGAAGCCAAATCAGCTACAGCTCCACCCAAAAAATCTCCAAAATTAACCTTGGCACTACCTCCGCTAAAACCAAAGTCAAGTCCACTGTTTTTTATAGAAAGGCTGACAGTAGGTGAAGATGTGAATTCTACAGATACATCTTTGCCTTCACCTCCTCTGTCCAAAACAACCATAGGCTCAAAACCTCCCTCTTTGCTCAAAGTACCGCTAAAACCGTCTGTTGAAACAGTAGCACTGAAACTCGCACCGTTAAAAGCTTTTACAAAAGGCTCACTGTAATTTGACAGATTGACATTTCCTGACAGGGAGAGAGATTTTGCATTTGGATCAAATTCAACATTTAAACCTGGTAAAGCAAATTCACTGCCTAACAAAAATGCTTCATTTTGCAAACTGACTGAGTATTTTCCGCTTGTCGCTTTTGTGAGTGCTGCTGTTATTGACTGTCTGGCACTGTCTAACAACAAATCACCAAAATCAACAGAAGCATTAAGATTTCCAAAGTCAAAATCTACTCCGTCTCCGTTTATACTGAATTCCAAAGTAGGGTTTCCCGCTATATTTAAAACCACTCCTTTTTCAGCCCATATATCTATAGGCTCCAACTCATCTTCCACCTCTATACTTCCGCTGAAAGATGTAGGAGTTACGCTTATACTGAAATTGGCACCGCTTATTGCATTTAACAAAGGATT
Organism: uncultured Campylobacterales bacterium; assembly: GCA_964426645.1. Classification (GTDB taxonomy): domain Bacteria; phylum Campylobacterota; class Campylobacteria; order Campylobacterales; family Sulfurospirillaceae; genus CAYRRJ01. The sequence continues at coordinate 2,861 of CAYRRJ010000065.1, forward strand.
ATCACCGTATTCACTCAGGTCAACAACTCCACCCAAAGAGATATTTTTATTTTTTATATTCAAAGTAGAGCTTAATCCTTCAAGATTTAACTTGGAGCTTAAAAATTTTACTTTTGACGGAAGAGTAAGTACCAAATCACTGCTATCTGCCAGAGTGGTCAGTGTAGCCACTACACTGTTTTTATCCATATCTTTCAAAAGAGTACCAAAATCCAAATCAGCATCTATACTATCTATCTCAAAATCAGGCAGTGAGTCAGTAGAAGTTATACTGACAGAACAGAACAAATCTCCATTAAACACCAACTTTACATTTTTTGGTTGATATATATCTATAGGAGAAGGTGTTGAAGCCGTCAAACTGGCTATAAAACCGTTTTTGCTCAAGGTTCCCGCTATTTTGGCACCTGTTATATGTTTTGCTATAAAATTATCATAAGAACTGAAATCAACATTCACATCAAAGCTAAAAATCGGATTTTTCAAATCACTCAAATCCACACTGGCACTAAATCCGTCAGGAAGTTTGATTTTGCTTCCAAGCAGATACAAGGATTCCTGTATATCTAAAGAAGGAGTCTTTATACTTCCCAAAGATACTGTTTTGCTTAAAGATACACCGTTTATATCTGTAAAAAGTTCTCCAAAAGATATCTTTGGAGTTATTCCGCTGAAAGATATCTGAGGTGTCTGCCCTGTTTGCACATTCAAAGTTATAGAAGGACTTTCTCCTTCAAAAAGCAATCTTACACTCTTATCAGGTGTACCTCTGTCCAAAATCGTAACAGGATCAAAACTGCCTTCTGCACTTATGGTAGCACTCATACCGGATTTGTTCACAGAAGCTTCTATGGTTGTATTTTGAAGTCCGGATACAAAATCACTGCTAAAACCACTCAAATCAACCGGAGAATTGAAACTGAATTTAGGAGCAGAATAATCACTTAAATCAAATGACAAGCTAAGTCCGCTTGGCATCTTTATCCCTGTATCCAAAAGATAACAATCCTGAGG
>CAYRRJ010000065.1:3884-6696 GCA_964426645.1 uncultured Campylobacterales bacterium
ATTTTCCAAACCAACCTGGGCTTCTAGTCCTGTTGTTACATACTTTAGCAAATCACCAAATTTAAACAATGCATTCGGTATATCAAAATCAGCTTTTGGCAAAGCATCTTCGAGAGCATAACTAAGCTTTAAAGAACCGCTAGGTATATATAAAAGAACACCTTTTTCAGCCCATATATTTATAGTTTTACTACTGAAAGGAATATTTATATTAAATCCATCAGGAAGCAATTTCCCTGCATTTCCAAGAACGATATCATCAAATGTTGCAGACAACTCACCCTTAAATACAATCTTGCCTTCTATTTTATTATTGGCAGGTGTAGCAGATATAATCAGTTTACTTACTTCCAAATCAGCCAAAGGGGTACTTATGACAAAAGGATTTGAATACTCTATATCTCCTAGTGTTATATCGTTTCCGCTTACACTCAGATTTTGAAAATTTACATCTATCTTGGTTGGCAAACCTGAGATTTTATCAAGATAAGGAATCTCCAACTGCACCGAACCACTCAGTTTTCCGTTAGTCAAATTTGCATTTGCATCTATATAAAGTTTAAATCCGGCTATCATAAAGCTGTTTGAATAGTTTATATTTAAATCATTTTCCTCTTCCTCTCCACTTGGAGGTTCCACTGACGAATCATCACCGGTTTTTTTATCTCTGACAACCCTTAGAGAAAAAGCATACTCTCTTCCCAATTCCGGTTCAAAATCCCAACTCCACTCTCCGTGGCCTTTAGCCCTGCTCCAACTCTCTCCTCCGTCAGTAGTTATCTCTACATTGAGAGAATCAACAGGCACATTTTTATCATCACTTTCCAACAATCCTTCAACAATAACTTTACCGTTTTTCAAATCTTCCGGATAAAACTCTATCTCTTTTGGAAGTTCGTCAAATTCTCTTCCGTTTATAGTTATGTCATCTACATAACCTATATCATCAGCATTTTCTGTTACGATTTTACTCTTTTTTTGTTCACTACTGTCTTTATTGTATATGTTTTCTACAGTTGCCAAAAGTTCACTTCTTAATGGCTCTTTAAAATTCTTCTTTATAAATTCTTTTAACTCTTCAAGACTCATACTTCCATGCCAACCGGCACTCTTTATAAGTCTTAGTTTCTCTTTTTCAGTATAGCTTTTTATCTCCGGTCTTCCGCCACCTTTTACTATACCTTCCCTTCCTCTTTCAATCTCTATATCTCCGTTTGGTGTAAAAAGTATAATTCTTCCGTCTGTACACATCACTACATCGGTATCATCCCCGACTTCGGCTGCAAAAACAGTACCTCTGATACCTATGGTTGCATTTTTGGTTTGAAGTTTAAAACGATTTGGAGCAATCTTGCTTATTTTTCCTGTTACAGTTTTAAAAAAACCTTTTAAAACCTTAAATTTTATATTTGATTTTTTTGTATTGTCAAAAAAATAGCTGTCTATATTGAAAGTTGTATTCTGACCCAAAGATACAGCGGTTTGATCCTTGAAAAATATTTTTACTTTCGCCCCATCTCCTGTTTTGATGGTATCATGCTCTTTGAGTTGCAGTTTTTGAACTACTTTTATCTTTTGACCGTTTCTCAAAAGGTTTGACTCTCCTACACTGTCAACTACCGTACCTATATTTGCATAGAGTGTAACTATGCTTATTAAAAATAAAAATATATTTTTCATTCAAAAACTCCTTTTTGGTATCCTCCGCTTTACAATGGTATCAAAAAGCTATTGCAATAGCATTGCAAAATAGTTACATGTAAGGGAAAATCCCTTACATGTAAGTTAGAAGTTTAGAGTATAAGAGAGTTTACCCTTATATTCGTTGTAGCTGTTAGCACCGTCATTTTCTATATCATATGCTCTTTTTTCAAGTAAAAACTTAACAGTCTGTTTTTTATCTATCCTGTAAGTTGCTCTTGCCTGATATGTGCTGTTTTGAGTATCGTTACTGGTTGTTTTATATGCATATTTTGACATATAAAGCAAATCAAAAGAGAGCTTTTTAGAGTGACGGTATCCCAAATCCAGTTTTAATCCGTAATCATCATCATTGATTCCGTTTTGATGGACTCTTTGATAATTAAGTGTACATACTGCCCTGTAAGAGCGCTCTTTATCAAGTTTTTTCTTATAACCCAAAGTCGCTTTGGCTGTTTTTGTTGTTCTGGAGCTTGTTGGAACAGCAGCATCATCATTATACTTGCTGTATTCTATCCCGGCACCGTATCTCCACTCACCTTTTGGTCTGTAGTTAAAATCAACTCCGAAAGTTCTTGTTTTGTTATCAGCCCCTCTTCCTTTTGTTGATTTGTTTGAAGCTCTGAAATTGAAATTGGAACGCTTTAAAAACTTTGGTTTGTAAAGCAGAGACAACTTCTCATAATAGATTTTTTGTGTTGCTCCCAAAGAGCCGTCAAGATTGTCCCTTCTGGCTCTAAGTCCCAGTTTTGCCGTAAACTGTCTGTTTATTCTCCATGTATTTGAGTTTTCAAACTGCTCTGTATCTTTCGGAGCACTTCCCATAAGTGCTATATACTGACTGGCAACTCTGGTATATGTAAAATTACTTCTCAAGGATTTGGTAGGTTTTGTAAGCAATTTTATCAAGAGTGCACTGTGGGATGATGTCGATTTGTCATTTTTCAAATCATCTGTGGCACTTGTTATCGCACCCCTTCCTTTTAAAGTAACAGACCTGTTAAATCTCCATTTTCCGTCCAATCCAAAACTGATACCTTTTTTACCTGCAACACTTAAGTTTGTATCTCCTGTTGCCAAATCATCTTTCAAAGCAGAAACACTCAAAGAT
>CAYRRJ010000066.1:0-6672 GCA_964426645.1 uncultured Campylobacterales bacterium
ATAAACTTTCTTGTTTCGCTATGAATACCATATGGTGCGTAACATCAGTTAATAATCTGCAGGATATTTATGATATAATATGAGCGTATAGGTAATAAGGTTATATTATGATAAAGATTCTTTCAATTTTTTTCATCTATATACTCCCTCTTTTTGCAACTATTGAGAACCTTAAAGTCGGAGTTTATGAGAACCGCCCTTTGTCATATATGGATAATCATGTCCAACCCTCCGGACTCTTTATAGATATACTCAAAGACTTAACCAAAGACAACATAAAAAACATCTCCTATATTCAATGTACTTTTCCAAAATGTATCAAGATGCTTGAAAACGGTGAGATAGATATACTAGGACCTATAGCCTATTCACAGGAAAGAGCAAAAAAACTTCTATTTTTGGACAACTCCATTCTTTTGAATATGGGAGTAGTATATATAAGAAAAGAGAGCAACATATACAATATGCTGGACTTAAAAAATATGAAAATAGGATACCTGAAGAACGATATATATCTTCAGACTTTTATGGATGAAATGAAAACCTTGAAAATTAACATAAAACTTTTTGAATTCAACTCCTATACAGATATATTCAAAGCATTGGAAAACGGTAAAATAGATGCCGGCATAGGAGGCAGATTTCTATACTACACCATGTATAAAAAATTTCCCAATATAAAGCCAAGTAATATAATCTTTAACCCTGTAAATATAACTTTTGCTTTAAATAAAAATAAAAAAGAGTTAAAAACATTTTTGGATAAAAAATTACAAAATTACAAATTAAATCCAAATTCAAACTACTACAAATATACAGATTTGTATCTACAGACAAAGAAGGACCATCCATATTTCAGATGGAGTGCAATTATCCTTTTGATTATGCTTATATCCATCTCTTTCCTAATAGCACTAAACAACGAACTAAAAAGAAGGATTAGAAAAGCAACAAAAAAAGTGATACTCTCAAGGAAACTTTTAAATCAAACTCTCCAAAATGAAATATATCTCAGTAAAATCTTAAATACAGTGAAAAATGTAAATCAGCTTTTACTGGAGAATTATGACTTTAATGACAAGCTGAGTATCATTTGCAAAGAGATAGTAAAAAATGAACTCTATGCCCTTTGCTGGATAGGTTTTATAGAAGACAAAGATATCATACTCAAAGGCTCCTCTGAACCAAAACCATACTATCTGGATGAAAGTTTCAAAGTCAATCTGAATGAAAATTCCATCTACTCAAAAGGTTCCGTAGGACAATGTTTCAGAGAGAAAAAAACTTCCATAATAAGCGTGGAAGATAAAAATTTCATTCCATGGAAAGACAAAGCAAAACTTCTTGGGTTGAGATATGTACTCTCTTCTCCCATATTTGTACACAATGAATTAAAAGCAATAATTGTGGTATATTCAAAAGCCGAAAACGGATTTACAAAAAAAGAAATTGAACTTATAGAAGAACTAGCAGGAGATATAGGTCTGTGGATAGGTTTTGAAAAACTACAGGAGGAAAAACATAAAAGCTATGAACAGATTATCTACTCTCTCAACAAAGCTATAGAAGCAAGAGATCCATATACGGCAGGACATGATTACAGAGTAGCAGAGTATTCTGAAAAAATTGCGAATGCTTTACATGTAAAAGAAGAAGATATAAAAATACTGCAGGAAGCTTCAAAAATACATGACATAGGGAAAATAAAAACTCCTGACAATATCCTCCTGAAACCTGCGGCACTAACAAAAGTAGAGTATGAAATCATAAAAGAACACCCTGTTACAGGATATGAAATACTTACAAACATATCATTCCTAAAAAAAGAAGCCGAAGTCATACTCTATCACCATGAAAGATTTGACGGCAGCGGTTATCCCAAAGGACTAAAAGGAGACGGAATACCTTTTCTCTCTCAGATACTTTCAATCGCAGATACCTTCGATGCAATGACAACAAACAGAATATACAAGAAAGCGAAGACAAAAGATGAAGCGCTGGCAGAGTTGGAAACACTTAAAAACATATGGTTCAGTGAAAAGATAACAGATGCGGCAATTTCTGTTTTTAAAAAGGTTGAGATTGACAACAACATAGCACAAACTCCTCTAAATGCCCTTGAAGAAGAGAGATTTGCATACTTTTTCAAAGACCCTAATACCTCATGCTATAATCAAAATTTTCTAAAACACATATTTATAGAAAATCAGCAGACATCCTATAAATATCTATATACAATAAGTTTAAAAAACTTTACAATTTTCAATAAAAAATACGGTTGGGAAGAGGGAGATAATCTTCTTAAAGAATTTGCAACAATTTTACATGAAATGACAAATACAAATAAAATTTTCCGTTTAAAAGGAGATGACTTTATCCTACTATCTAAAACAGACCTCTATCTTGATAAAAAAATTCTTCTTGACAATCCTATTTTCATAGACAATATTTTAGATTTAGAAATTTCTAAAATCGATATAAAAACTCTCACTTCGGTTGAAGATATAAAAAGAATAATAAGAAACTTATAAATCTCAAATTAAAAAACTTAAAGTTTTTCATCTTATCTATGGATAGGATTTCCTTGTGCTTTGCACTCTCTGTGAGAAACCTTTGCCTTGCACTAAAACATCACTAAAGTCACTATGCATATCATATGGTGCGTAACATCAGTTAAAAAAGAAATATTTCCTTTTATACCAATATATAAAATACTCTGCCCAACTTTGATAAAAGAGACAAATTTGATATAATAAACACTCAAATATCAAAATAGGACTAAATATGAAACCAAAAATTCTACTGATTGCTTTATTTGCCGTTATAGCTTTAAATGCAACTACTCTAACGGTAAAGAACAGTAAAAATACAGTCAATGAAACAGTAGCCAAGATTGAAAAAATGCTGAAAAAAAACGGTATAACTATCTTTACGGTTATAGATTTCAGAAAAGGTGCAAAAAGTGTCGGAAGCGATATGACCGATGCAAAACTGATAATTTTCGGCAATCCCAAACTTGGTACCAGAATCATGCAAAGAGATATACGAGCAGCGATTGATCTGCCTATGAAAGTTTTGGTATATAGGGATTTTGACGGTAATACAAAAATAGAATACAAAGACCCACTAAATCTCGAAAATGAATACTCTCTGAAAGGTTGCGGAGTTTTATCCAAACTATCAAACGCAATGGATAAAATAACTACAAAAGCAGGAATGTGAATGTTGGATATGGGAGAACCTCGTATAAAGGTTGTTGCCATGCCAAAAGATACAAATCCTTCAGGTAATATCTTTGGAGGCTGGTTAATGTCCCACATAGATATAGCGGGTGCTCTGGCAGCCAAAGATCTCCCTATACAAAGAGTTGTAACAGTCGCTGTACACTCTTTGGAGTTTAGACAACCGGTACATGTGGGAGATGTTGTAAGTTTTTATGCAAAGATAATCAAAGTAGGCAACTCTTCCATAACAACACAGGTTGAAGTAAATGCCGAAAAAGGGAGTGATGCCATAAGAAGATGTGTCCATGTAACAAGTGCTACCATTACTTATGTTTCAGTGGATAAGGAAGGGCAAAAAAGAGTTATAAACTGTAGCAAAAACTATCTGGAAGCTTTGGGAATAGATGTCTGAGATTATTATTTTTAGTGGTGCCGGAATCAGTGCCGAGAGTGGAGTAAGTACTTTTAGAGATACGGGAGGTCTTTGGGAAAACCATAAAATAGAAGATATATGTTCCGCAGGATGTTTACAAACTAACAGAAATGCAACATTGGATTTTTATGATTCCAGAAGACTTCAACTAAAAGAAGTAAAACCAAACCATGCTCATTTGCAGATTGCCCGACTCCAAAAAAGATTTCCGGATAAAATAAGTATTATAACCCAAAATGTTGACGATCTTTTTGAAAGAGCAGGCTGTAAAAATGTCATGCATTTACACGGTTTTCTAACCTCTCTCAGATGTGAAAACTGCGAATACAAAAAAGAGATAGGATATACAAAACAAAACAAAGATGAAAGATGCCCTGAATGCAACTCTTTTATGCGTCCTGACATAGTATTTTTTGGTGAATCGGCACCAATGTACCAGCATTTTATGCAGGAGATAGATGACTGTAAGCTTTTTATAGCTATAGGTACCAGCGGAACGGTAATAAATCTAAATATGTTTATAGGATATATAGAATACTCGATTTTAAACAATCTTGAAGCATCTTATGCCATAAATGAAGAGTACTTTACAAAAGTCCTATACAAACCTGCAACCAAAGCTATAGATGAAATTTCAGAAGATATAGAAAACTTTATAAACTGTCAAGAGATTTAAGGGCATCTCTAAAAACCTACATAGCCCATAGAAGACAAAGCAAGGTATAAGATTTTGTAAGAGAAATTTGCAGGACTTCAAGAATTTATCTTATAACTGATGTTACGCACCATATGCTTTGTTGTAGCTCCTTGACTATGCTTGTTAGATGCCCTTAAACTCTTCCCACCCTTTTTTTCTCAGAATACAAGCAGGACACTCTCCACAACCATATCCCCAATCATGAAAATTTTGATGGTCTCCATTGTAACAAGTATGTGATTCTTTGATAACCAAATCCAAAACATTGTGTTTTTTAGCCAATTCAAAAGTTTCTGCTTTACTTAGGTGCATAAGAGGATAGTGAAATTTTATATCCGATTCACTTCCTAGATTGAGTGCTAACTCTAACGCCTTGATAAAATTTTCCCTACAATCAGGATAACCGGAATAATCTGTTTGATTAACTCCTGTAATTATATTTCCGATTCCCAGTTTTTGAGCATAAGCATGAGCCAAAGTAAAAAATATGGCATTTCTGTTGGGAACAAAAGAGGCAGGAAGATTTGGCTTGTGCCTGTGAGATGATGAGATATCAAGACTTCCGTCAATCAATGCAGAATCATTTAACTGAGAAAAAGCATCAAGACTCAAAACTCTGTTTGGTACATTTAAAATCTTGGCTATCTTTTGTGCCTGGGCAATCTCAACTCTATGTTTTTGCCCATAATCAAATGTAATACTCTCTACATCTTTAAAATTATCTTTTGCCCAACCAAGACAAGTAGTACTATCCTGCCCTCCACTAAAAACCACCAATACACTATCATTCATCATGCTACTCCTAAATATTTGTGTAGCTGTACGCTAAGTTTAAAATTTGGATTTTTTAACACAAAATCGATACAGAAATCTACATTTTCTCTATTTGGCTTATCCATAAAATTCATCGGTTGTATATATATCGGTTTATCGCTCTCAAAATCTAAAACAGGTCTGATATCACTCTCTTTTGAGAGTATAAATTTGACCTCATCAAAACCTTCTGTTTTTATATTATCCCAATCTTTTGGCGAATATGTAATCCAATCTGCATTTTTTATATTTTCAAATCTAAATCCGTTTGTCTCCACAGCTACAAAGTAATCCTTTACATGTAAAGCCTCTATAAAATCTTTCAAATCATAGATTGTAGGCTCTCCCCCTGTAATAATAACTCTTTTGGAGGGATACTCTTTGATTTTATCTAAAACCTCTTCGTAGCTATACTCTTTAAAATCTCCTTTATGCTTCAAATCATCGCAAAAATCACAAGAGAGATTGCATCCATGCAATCTTATAAATATAGATGCTACGCCACTAAAGTATCCCTCTCCTTGAATAGAGTAAAAAATTTCAGCTACTTTTAGCAAAATAAAACCTTTATATAAATTAGGAGTGGCATTATATCAAAATATGCTATACTTTTCTTATGAAAATTATATTTATCTTTATCATTCCTCTTTTTTTAATATCGTGTGCTTCAAACCAAAGAACAGGTGAATTTTTACAAACAAACAGTGCTACTACTTTACAAAGAGATTACGAAGATATAAAAAAATTTCTACTTCTTTATAAGCAAAAACTTGATGCCAGAAATCCAAATCTCTACAACAAAAAACTAAAATATAAAATAGGTTTTGAAATAGAGCATAACCTAAACTCTTTAAACATTGCAAATAAATCATACAAAGATTATCTAAAAAAAGCTTTTGATGATGATACAAAATACAGAAATGACTTTTTGATTTTGGGACTTTACAAATATGTATATTATGTATATAAAATCAAGGAGGGACATAAACTAACTGCTCTCTCTTATGACAAAGAGGAGTTTAAAAAGCTTTATTACACTCTGAAAGTTCTAAGATGGAAGATAAGAACAAACAAAGACAAAAATGGTAACTTTACATTTATAACCTGGCAAAATCGTTGGCAAATCGAGTTGAAAAAAGCTTTAAAAAGAGAAAAACTCTCTTTAAAACTTATAAAAAATCTTCCGTCGATAAAAAACAAAAAAGAGAATCTGTTATCTCATAATAACTTCAATTTTGAGATACTTCTAACCCAGATAATAGACAGAGTTGCCCACTCTCTTACGGCTTTGGGGGAAGAACCTTTAAATCTTGGTATCAATGCAATGAAAGCTATAATATTTTTGTAGTATAATTATAAAAAAAGTTGGGAAACAGATGTATTGGGAAATTTCAAAAGAGTTCGATTTTTGTTACGGACACAGAGTATGGTCACAAACACTAGATAAAGATTTAGCATTAGATAACTGCTTAAAATGCCGTCATCTTCACGGTCATCAAGGCAAA
>CAYRRJ010000067.1:0-6656 GCA_964426645.1 uncultured Campylobacterales bacterium
TTAAAACCTTTGGGAGAGGTTACAGTAGTAGCTCCCACAACAGAAATATCAGCCTGTGGCCACTCTCTAACACTAACCCGTCCTCTTAGACTCATAGAGCTGGATGACAACTTTTTCAAGCTAGATGACGGAACTCCAACTGATTGTGTTTATCTGGCACTTTATGCACTTTTTAAAGAAGAGAGCAAACCTGATCTAGTAGTCAGCGGTATAAACAGAGGTTCAAATATGGGAGAAGATATCACTTACAGCGGAACAGCCAGTGCGGCAATGGAAGCGGTACTTCAAGGGATTCCGGCTGTTGCATTTTCTCAGGTTTATGAAAACTCTCCTGCTTCACTTGATAATTTTGACTACTCTTTGGCAAAAAAAGTTGTATATGAAATATGCAATAAAATTCTACAAAAGGGCATGCCACTTGACAAAAGAGAGTTTATCAATGTAAATATCCCTTTTCAAAAAGAGTTTAAAGGATACAAAATAACCAAGCTGGGACACAAAATGTACTCCAACAATGCACACCTTCACAGAAATCCAAGAGGTGAAGAGTACTATTGGATAGGTACTCATATATTGGATTATATCCCTTTGGAGGATAAAAGCTGTGATTTGAGTGCAATAGATGAAGGGTTTGTCTCGGTAACTCCTGTAAAACTGGATTTAACAGCAAATGAAAAATTAAAAAATCTGGAAACTTGGATAGATGGATAGATTTGCCAGAATAAGGACTCTCTTAAAAGATGATTTTCAAAAAATCCAAAGTTCCAAAATTCTGCTTTTAGGGGTAGGTGGAGTCGGTGGATTTTGCCTGGATGCTCTTTACAGAAGCGGAGTTACAGATATAACAATAGTTGATTTTGATACTTTTGACATAACAAACCAAAACAGACAGATTGGAAGTGAATTTACAGGAGAAAAAAAAGTTGAAGTTTTGGCAAAACTCTACAAAAACATAACTCCTTTACATGTAAAGGTAACTCCCGAGTGGATAGGAAAGTTTAATTTTGAGGCCTACGATTTGATAATAGATGCTATTGATGATATGGATGCAAAAGTCTCTTTAGCGCATAAAACACATACCAAGCTAATAAGTTCTACAGGAGGAGCAAAAAAACTAGACCCGACTCGTATAAAAACTGCTTCGATATGGGAAAGCTACGGTGACGGATTGGCAAAAAAATTCAGATATGAACTTAAAAAAAGTGGATTTAAAGGGGATTTTGAAGTAGTTTTTTCAGATGAGCCTCCACTTTGTAAAGATATGGGCAGTTTTGTAGGAGTTACCGGCAGTTTTGGCTTGACTTTGGCTTCACTGGCAATAAAACGATTAATTTATTGTTAATTTATCTTTCTTATCATTTCATTATCAAACAAAAGGAGTTGATGATGAAAAAAAGCGATAAACTGAGACTAGGTATCTATATAACCAATCACATCCTTAAAGCTCATAATTTTACCTTTAATTATGAACATAAAGATGGTAAAAATATCTTTATCCTACAGCCCCGACATAAGCTCTGACATGATTTGGAACACCTCCAGGAGGAACCAAAGCTACCCTGTCACCCTCTTTTAATATAGTCTCTTTAGGCAATATCTTATGATTGATAAAGACTGCTTCTACATCTTTATCTTCCAAGCCCAAATTTTTAACCAGCTCATTTACACTGATTCCGTCCTCTATCTCCATAGGAGCATTAAACTCCTCCACACCCAACTCTTTTAGTTTGCTCTTTAAAAAAGAAAAAGCATTAAATGTAATCTTCATACCAAAACCCCTGTTTTCCTTTAAAGTTTTATCAATAGTATCAAATTTAATCTTTAATACTAATAGAAGAGAGTCTATCAGAATTACTCTGTATCATCTTTTTGATTTGTGATTTTGTATATACTTTATCCGAACCAGGCTCGTTTAACAAATCATACCTAATCTGTACGGTAAGTTTTCCTATCGCCTCTGATAACTCTTCCATATCCTGAGACAAATTACCGTCCCTTGAGAGTCTGTCTATAACTTTCAAAAAGTTGTTATACTCTTCTAGTACATTAGGAGATGAGAATATTGCCAACCTATGAGTTATAAACTGTAACTTTGTTATCTCACTCTCTCCAAAATGACTTACCAAAGACATCTCTTCAAGCTGATCTAAAAGTCTTTCATAAGTACCGGCTTTCAAATCCAAAAACTTTATATTTTGCTCTTTTTCTATCTCTACTGCCGTCTGTTTGTTTAGAAGAAGTGCTGTTATAAAGATGGTCGCTAAAGTACCCAGAATTATCAAAACAATCTCTTGGGTAAATGGCATAGAATCAGTCACTCTGTAGGCATATCTCAAATAAGCATATCCGGATATAAGTGTCAAAAGCGTAAGCAATAGATATAAAAACTGTTTTGAATATGTATCCAACTTTTTTCCTTTGTTTAACTGATGTTACGCACCATATGGTGTGTAACATCAGTTTTTAATATAAATCATATTATAATTAAATAATCTTAAAAGGAGTAGATGTGAGCATTTTTGACGAATATATAGATAGAAGAGACTCTAAAAGTGACAAATGGGACAAATATAAAGGTACGGATATAATCCCTATATGGGTGGCAGATATGGATTTCAAAGCTCCTACAGCAGTCATTGAAGCTATGGAAGAGAGAGTAAAACATGGAGTTTTCGGATATACTCCGCTAGATGACGAAACTTTGGAAGTATTTATAGATTTTGTAAAAAGACACTATAATTGGGAGATAAAAAAAGAGTGGATTTTATACTCTTACGGAGTCGTTATAAGTATGAACTTTACATGTAAAGCCATAGGTTCAAAAGATGTAATCATCACTACTCCCATATATCCTCACTTCTACAAAGCTCCTAGAAATGCCGGTTCAAGAACAATAGAAGTGCCTTTGGTAGAGAAAAACAACAGATGGTGTGTAGATTTTGAAAAATTTGAAGACTCTATCACAAAAGAGTGCAAACTCTTTATGCTTTGCAATCCTCACAATCCCGGAGGTACTGTTTTTACAAAAGAGGAGTTGGAGAAATTTGCAGATATCGCAAAAAGGCATGACCTTATAGTCTGTTCAGATGAAATTCATGCAGATTTGATACTAAATCCAGATGTAAAACATATTCCAATAGCTTCATTAAACGAAGATATAGCACAAAGAAGTATAACTCTTTTAGCTCCGAGCAAGACTTTTAACATAGCAGGACTCAAAAGCTCTTTTGTTATAATCCCCAATGACTCTCTAAGAAGAGCATATAAAAAAGAGATGACAGGATTGGTGGATGACCCTAATATCCTAGCAACAGTCGCTACAAAAGTAGCTTATAAAGAGTGTGATGATTGGCTAAATAATTTAAGAGGGTACCTAAGAGAGAATCTCAAAATCGTACAAGAGTTTGTAGCTAAAAATCCAAAACTGAAACTTTTAAACCAAGATGCTACTTTCCTGGCATGGATAGATGTCAGCGCTCTTGGGCTTCAAAACCCTTATGAGTATTTTTTAACCTATGGAGTAGGTTTGAGTGATGGAGAGCCTTTTGGTAACAAAAGTTTTATAAGACTAAATTTTGGTACAGATAAAAATACTCTAAAAAAGGCACTAGACAGAATGCAAAAGGCGATAGACTCTCTTGGATAGACATATAAAAAGAGATTTTTTTGAGTTGAGTATTTTTGATAGTATCAAATCAAAACATAAACTGCACACTCATCCAAATCTCTGTATATGCTGGATAAAACAAGGAGAAATGCTCTTTTTAAATGAGAGAGATACTATAACTCTAAAACCTTACGATATCATAATCTTCAATCCCCAAAAACCACATCGATTACTATCTTATAAAGATGTAAAAGAGTATTTTGTCTTACATGTAAAGAGTGATATCAACCTAAAACAAAAACTGGTAAAATCAAAAGAGGATTATACAAAACTACTCAATCTGGAAAAGAGTGAAGATAAACTGGCAGAGTTTCTAAAAAAATATCAAAGTAGCGATATCTTGCATAAAACCTCACCACTAGAAGAGATCAAAAGATATATACAAAACAATCTCAATAAAGAAATAACACTGGAAGAGTTGGCTAAAAAAGCAAATTTAAATAAAAGCTATCTAAGTAGAACTTTTAAAAAAGAGTACGGACTCTCTCCTATCAACTACTCCATAAATCAAAAGATAAACTACTCAAAAATACTTCTTCAAAACGGTATGGAGATAGCAGAAGTTGCTTTGGAGCTTGGATTTTATGACCAAGCACACTTTTATAAAGCTTTTAAATCAATCTTCTATATAACACCAAAAGAGTATCAAAACCTAACAAAGTAAAAATTTTACAATACACTATCTCTCTATTTTGATAAAATTTCGCAAAAAAAGGACAAATGTGAAATTTAACCTAAAAACAACTCTAAACTCATCTATTAAAAGTTCTATCTTGATTTTAAAGCTGATAATTCCTCTTTATATTCTTAGTGACATGCTTTTGTATTTAGGATGGCTTGATTATATATCTTTTATATTTAAACCCATTACCGGACTTATCGACCTCCCTCCCGAAGCTGCCTTGGCTCTGGCTGCCGGAGTATTTCTAAACATCTATGCAGCTTTGGCTTTTGCCGCTCCATTAGGACTCAGTCCCTATGAATGGACTATAATAGGTCTTTTTTTGGGAGTTTGCCACTCTATGCTAATAGAGAGTGCTATCATGAAAAAGCTTGGAATCTCATATATCTACTCATTTCTACTTAGAGGCTTGATGGCTTTTGTAGCGGTCTTGCCTATATATTTTATGCCAAAGAGTTGGTTTGGAGATGATATTGTTTTGCAAGAGGAGATAAAAAAGTCGTATGAAACTATATATGATATGCTTTTTAACTCGGTTATCGGAGCGTTTGAGCTCTCTTTTAAAGTTATTTTGTTAATCACTTTCATAATAATTCTTATGGATTTCATAAAATCAACTAAAATCATACAATCATATCAACAAAAAGTAAGTACTTCCTTTTCCATAGTTGCCGGATTGATTTTAGGTATAACATATGGTGCAGGAGTTTTGATAAATGAAGCAAAAAGTGGAAATTTAAGTAAAAAAGATATCTTATTTATTGCTACATTTTTGATGATTTGTCACTCTATTATAGAAGATACACTTTTATTTGTCATTTTTGGAGCAAATTACTGGATTTTGGTAGGAGTGAGAGTCACACTTGCAACGATAATCTCTCTTTTAATTTTAAAGTTTTACAAAAAGATTTAAATCAATACAAAAAACCAAAAAGCCAAAGAGGTATCTTATTGCCAAATCCAACTTCTATATCATCTGCAACAACAAAAGAGTTTTCTATATCTTTTATCTGTTTATATTTTTTCTTTGCTCCTCCTACTTCAAAAATATATTTTTCATCTATTAAAAAATCACCAAATTTTGGAATTAATACATTATGCATTGAATTCAAAAAAGCTACAAAAACACTCTCCCTAATCATACCTTTGCTACTATTCTCACAATAACTATAATTTAAGTTGGTATTATTTAAATATATCTTATCGGGTTTAGTAAAAATATTATCACCTTTTGATTTAGCTCTTATTAGATTTAAAATCTTTCCCCTATTCAAATATTCGAAATAAAGATATAGCGTATCTCTATCTATGCCTATTTTTGCACTCATCTCCTTTATATTTAGAGTAAAAGGTTCAGAAGCACATATAAGTTTTATCAACCTTTTTAAATTTACTATATATTCATATTTGATTTTAAATATAGAGGGTATATCAACCTCTATCGCACTATTTATCGTTTCGCTCAATTTAATCAAATATCTATCAGGGTTTTCAAAATAGAACGGATAATAACCATATTTCAAATACTCTTCCCAAAATTCAAGAGGTTTTATTTCTTTTACTATTTCAAATGCAATATCACTATGATTTTTTAAAATCTCTTTTAAAGTATAAGATTCTAACTCCACCCCCATTTTAAATTTTAAAAACTCTCTATACGATAATCCGTCAACTCTATACAGTAGTGCCCTTCTGCTTAAATCAGCTTTTACGTGCTCTAAGTTAATAGCTGATGAGCCGGAAAATATAACTTTTAATGGCAACATATCATATATCTGTTTCAATTCAATTTCAAAATTGCTATATTTGTGTATCTCGTCTATCGCTAAAACTTCTCCTCCCTTTGCATAAAACTCTTGTGCTACATCAACTAAAGAGTGCCCTGATAACTCCAGTCCATCACTACTTATGTATAGTTTTTTATTTAAAGGCAAATCAAGATTTTTAAGATAATCCAAAATATATGTGGTTTTCCCTACTCCTCTGGCTCCAACTATCCCAATCAATTTATCTTTATGATCTATTTGTTTAAAAAAATACCTTTCAATAGGAACTTTAGCAAATCTAAGATATAAGGCGGATTTTTCCAAAAGTTTTTCCAACATTTTATCACCTAGTTATTTTTAGATAATTATAACAAAATCTATTTAAATTAGGAATGTATTACTAATTTAAATAGATTTTGTTGGAGTACAGTCTGTTTTTCATCATTAAATATATTTTTATTCACAATTTTTGGAGCAAATTACTGGGTACTGGTAGGCATAAGAATCGTACTTGCAATAACAGTCAGCTTTTTCATTTTAA
>CAYRRJ010000068.1:0-6569 GCA_964426645.1 uncultured Campylobacterales bacterium
TATCGCAAAAATAGCTGCAGCAGCTTCAGCAGCCTCTTTGGCATGAGATTCCCCTGTTTGTCCGTGAGGTCCGACTGTCAGGAAGAAACTACTGTCACCCGAAGGAATTCCACCTTCAACCATAAGAATAAATCTTCCTCTGTATTTTTCTATGGCTTCTTCTAGCTTGTACTCAGCCTGCCATCCTGCAGCGGCCATTAAAGTTTCATGATATTCCAAAGATATATAGTCAAATATAAGACTGTCTATTGTCGGAGCATCACTTCTCAAAAGACTCTCGCTACATCCTGTACATTCTGCCATATGCAACCAAATCACAGGTAATCTGTCAGTAAGTTCCGCAGCTTCTGCCATAAGAGGTGTAAAAGATGCAGGAAGTGACAACATGGCTGTCATACTTGCCGCCCATTTCATGAAATCTCTTCTGCTTATGCCGTTTTCTTCCAATAACTTTGAGATAGATTTCCCGTCATCTCTCATTTTTGGAAACTTTGACAACTTGCTTAATCTGTTTGTAAGCCTTTGGTACAATTTATCTTGTTCCATCAATCTCTCCTAATTAAATTTTTATTCATTAGTACATTAATGAATAATTATTTATATAATTAAAGCACTTTTTGCTTCAAAAATAAATGAATATTCACTTATTCAGTGAATTACTATTCATCAAGTTACCAAAAGTAACAAAACAATAGGACAATTTTAGTATTATATTAAGATATTCTTAAAGTAGTAAAAAAATGTAGCTAAAATATCACTGTGTTGTACAGACAGAACAGACATCAAAACTTTTGAAAATAAAATCTGCTTTCTCTACGCTTTTTAAACCTATAATGGCTTTTTGTGCAACAGAAGGGTTTTTCATACTTCCGTTTCCAAGATTCCATACAGTAGGGGTTATAATATCATAGTGATTGATTTTACCTTTTTTGACATCTATACGGTGAATCAAGGTACCTCTGGATGCTTCTACTATGCCTTCACCTTTTGAAGTTATCTCTTTTGGCATAAATCTGGCTCTTTGAAAAGATTTCTCCTGCAAATCTATACTGTCTAAAAGATTTTTGGTTCTCTCTGCCAAAATAGCAATCTCTCTGACTCTCGCTATAACCCTGGCCAAAGAAGAATCCTTACATCTTCTGTGACAATCTCTGACAAGATTGTCTTTCGAAATAATCATTCTTGCAAGAGGACCTGTTTCATAAAAAGCATCTTTATAAAGTGCACTTTTGGAGTATGTATATCCTCCTTTTTTTGAAGAAAAAAATGTATTGTCCAAAGACTCTTTTGCAAATTTTGAATCTGCATTGAAGATGGTGGTTTTTACAGATTTCCTTGCTCTTTCGTTTCCTGTATAACCTCCCAAAGCTATGAACCTGTCATAACTTTTTCCGATATAGTTAAAACCCTTTTCTTTCATAAAACTTACTGATTTGTCAAAAGTAGAATCAAAGTTCATAAGATCCGCCACAGATGCCAGATTTATAAAATCTTCAAGTCTGCATCCATAAAGATACTCTTCCAAAAACTCTATTACATCATCCAAAATTGACTTTGCAGTTATAATATCACTTTGCGTAGGATCACACGTAACACCACCAGGCATTACAAAAGAACCGTGAGGCCACTGTCCTGAAAAAACTGCACCCATTTTTATGACATTGGCTATAGCTTTTTGGGCTTCAAACCACTCTTTATCCCTAAACTGTTCAGTATCTGCAAATTTCTTTTTATTCATCTTAAATAATTCGGGCAAAATTGAAAAATAGAACCATTTTATATGATTTTGTATCTTTTCTGCATTTAGAACAATTTCTCTTATACTTTTGGCTTTATTTGTTATATCAAACTCAACACCTATATTTTCATAACAATTTTCTATAGCTTTAACAGCGGATATAACATGAGAGTGAGAACATATTCCACAGATTCTAGGAGTTATCATAAGTGCATCAAGGAGATGTCTCTCTTTCAGTATCTCTTCAATAGCTCTGTAATTTAAAAACTTTATCTTTGCAAAGGAGATACTGTCTTCTTCCCACTCCAACTCAAGTGTTGCTTCACCTTCAATCCTCTGTATAATCTCTTTGGTTATCTTTTTCATATATTTTTTACTCTATTAACTTTTTTTCAAGTCTTTCTATTTTAAAACTCTTTGCAACTCCTGCAAGAGTAAAATAAGCCCTTTTGCTTATACCGTAAGGAGCAAGAGGAAGTGACATGTATTTTTTCGTTTCATAGATGTGTTCCTGAGGAAAATCAAACTCTGTGCATCCAAGACAGGGACTCCCCGCTCTCGTTTTTGAACTTATATCATTCCATAGTATTTTATTACAGCTTGCATGTGTCATAGGCCCTTTACACCCATGCTCATAGAAAAGACATCCCTCTTTTTCTCCATAATCTTTTGTATCTACTTTCCATTCAAAGTATTCATTTCTTAAACAACCGTGATGGGCAAGATAACTGTAAAACTCTTTTGGTCTCAAAAAATCATCTAAAAGTACATCTTTGCCGTCTTTCAACATATAAAGAGTATCTACAATCCATCTGGGATGGGCAGGACATCCTGGGATATTGATAACTTTTGGATTTGCGTCCCAGTAACCTCCTCTGGCTTCTGCATTAAACAAGGCTCCAAATATATTTTTTGTATCTCTAAGTCTGAAAATTCCTCCAAAACTGGCACAGCTTCCGGCACAGATGATATGCTCGGCTCTTTTGGACAGATTATCTATAATCTCTTCAAAACCCAAACCGCTACGGTCTATATAATCCCTTTTTCTACTAAAAGCACCCTCTATAATCAAATAGTCAAACTTAAAACTGTTTTTAAGCAAAGAGAGCAAATCATCATCACCAAGAAGCAAAGGATGATATAAAAGCTCAAAATGTTTGGAAAATGTTTTCATCTGCGTATAGTTGAAGAAAGAGTGGGAATCACCATTACATGTAATCCCATGTATCCATACAATCTTTTTTCTGGATGAAAACAAAACGGTTTCCTAAACTTTTAAAGCCCTGTAGATATTTTCAGCTATATCATCTACATAGTTTTCAAGTTTTTCATCAAGGATTCCTTCCCCGTTTAAAAAAACAAAACCTCCCAAATATCCCATAAAAAGACCGAATGCAGAAAAAAAGTTTTGATTTCTAAGCTCTTTGTTTCTAACGCCTTCTTCAAAAAATATCATAAGTTCTGTCACAAAAGATGTTACGCAAACCATACCTTCACAACCGTCTTTAAAAATCTCTTTATTTGCAAGATATACTCTAAGAAAAAAATCCAGATGCTGAGGCTGATTGATAGCCATATCAAAATACAAAGCTACTATTTTTTTTATTTTTTCATAAGAATTAAGTTTGGTTTCATTTATCTCTCTTATTTTTTCACCAAGTATGTCAGAAGAATACTTTATAACACTCTTTGCCAACTCCTCTTTTGAAGAAAAATAGTTATATAAGTTTCCTACGCTCATATTCATGGCTTTGGCGATATCTGGGATTGTCGTAGAGTAAAATCCTTTCTGAGCAAACAAAACAAGAGAAACTTCCAAAATCTGTTCTATCTTTTTATGTTTCCTATCCAATTCAGTCTCCTCATACATCTATATTTTGAATGAGCATTCTATCATTTATAGCATTAAAATTCAAAATTTTAAATAAGTTTATTCGATGTTTAACATACATTTACAAAATTTATCTACTATTTTACAAAAAAAAGAAAGGTTTATACATGCTGCTTATGCAACTTGAATCAAGTGAAAAATTTGATTTTATATTCCTGGCAAATTATATAGCAAGAATAGACGGTACATTCAGTAAAAGAGAAGAAAATATCTTAGAAGAGTTTTGTCTTGAAATGGGTATTGAAAATATTATTTTTGAACCCTCTCTGTTCGATTTTGATGATACTATAAAAAAATTTAAAACTTTAAAAAGTAGAAAAATAGTCCTGATAAATCTTATGATGCTGATTCACATAGATGATAATTTTGACATTTATGAGCACAAACTTGCAGACATAATATCAGAAAAGTTTGATTTTTCTAAGAAGGATATGATTATGATTTCTCAATGGGGGAAAATAGCATCTGCAAACTATATACAAGCCTTAACCTTTATAGAATAGATGAAAATTTTGTCTCTATACTCTTTTTTGAAAAAGCCTTTTGTAAAGAGTACAATTCCTGCCAGGTACGACCTTCTATTCCGTTGCTGTGACCTGCAAAATCTATCTTTTTTCTCAACTCTTCAAGATAATCAGCAATAAGCTTGTAAAGAGTATAATACTGAAAAACACTGAGTGTATCCAACAAAGCAAATACTCTCGGATAATCAGCTATAAATCTGCCAGAACCGTCATCCAGAGGTATATCCCATATCTCTTTTGCAAATTCATGTTTATACTCTATAGAGTTATTTTTTTGAAAAGAAAACTCTTTCAACAGATTTTTATACTCTTTTTTATCAATAAAACTTTTTTGTGGATTAAAATAAAGAGAAGTCGCAATTATAAATATATCTTTGTATCCGATACCCTTGTCAGACAACTCTACAAGAGTCTCTTTCTCAAGAAAAAGAGATTCCTGTAGATATTTAAGATGTCTGCCTCTCCAGTTTTCAGGTTCTTTTTTCGCTCTTTTATTCCAATCTATCAGAGTAGGTCTTGGAATCTTGAATCTTTCAACTATCGGTTTATATGAAAATCTCAATTACAACTCCGTGTATTGCATAACTTTGCATTTTTTAACCATATTTCTTATACTTTTTTCTTTTCATTTTGTCTTTTGCAAGCTTTTGCATATCATCAACAGTATCAAGTTCATCCATAATTTCAACTCCCAAAAGAGTCTCGATACAGTCTTCAAGTGTCACTATACCTTCAGTCTGGTCATAGCTGTCTGTTACAACAAACATATGCTCTTTTCTTTTGATAAAAAGATCCAGAGCATAAGATACAGGTATGTTTTCATTGATTGAAAATATAGGTTGCATCAGCTCCTCTATTTTTATATTCTGATTTTTTATGGCTTTTTCAAAAATCTTTTTACTTAGTACCACACCTACTATATTGTCAATACTCTCATCATAAACAGGAATTCTGGAAAATTTCTTGATACCTGCTTCCTCAATGATGTCTTTTATACTCAAATTTTTTTTAAGAGCATAAACAACACTTCTTGGAGTCAGTATTTCATGTACTTTGCTTTTATTCAACCTTAACACATTTTCTATATAATCAGACTCTTTTTCATCTATTACACCCTCATTTTCACTTATCAGCGTACTTTCAAGAAGCTCTTCTCTCGTAATTATATGAGATGAATCATCCTTTGAAATTTTTCTGGTGATGACAAGAGAAAGCATAATAAGAGGATATGTTATAAAAATGAAAAAATTTATGAGATATGCGGCAAACGGAGCCAACTGCTTGTAAAAAACAGCTCCTATGGTCTTTGGAATAATCTCTGAAATAAAAAGTATAACCAAAGTTAAAATGGCGGAAACATAAAACATATATTCCACACCAAACAGTCTTGCAGCCTCAGCTCCCACTCCGGCAGCACCCAAGGTATTTGCAACAGTATTTAGTATCAAAATGGAAGCTAACGAGACATTTATGTCTTTTTTGAGTTTTTCAAGTATTCCGCCGACTTTCGGCTTTGATTTTTTGACTACATTAATATACGAAATATTTAGGGAAAGGAGTATGGACTCCAACATAGAACACAGAAACGAAACGCCTACTGCCAGGCTAAAATAAATAATTAGCAGTGTCATTTAATCTCCCCTGCTTTCAGGGGATCCAAAATGCACCGCAATAGCGATGATGAATCAGACATGATATCTTTTTAATAACTCCTTGTTATTTGGTATTAATTCTTTTTTTATTAAATCTTCCAAAACCTTCTGATCACAATCAGTATCTTCAGGCCACTCTCTTGTATATCCGTCTATTTCACTCTTTCTTGTTGCATCAATCCCTATAAACTCCCTTTCAAGAAAGATATCTCTTTTGGCGTCTATATTGTTTACAACTCTCCATACAAGCATATACGGATTATCCAAATCATTTGAGTCAAAATCCAAAAAAACCATCAGTTTCATATGTCTTTCAAACTCTTTCAATTCTTCATAAATCTCTTTTACAGCTCTTTTTTTCTTCACACCAAAAACAACAATCGGTGTTTTTGTATGAGTCTTATACTGCTTTAGAGAGATTATATCGTCAATTTTGTTTGCAATTTTATCATAAAGTTCTTTATCCTGGATTATATCTTTTTTAGGAAAATTTACATTGTCACTTACACAATCAACTCCAAGTTTGCCACCATAACAGGCATTTGGACTTGCATGGTCAAGAGCATCACATACTCCCTCACTGATTAAAATGTTTTCAACACTTACTCTATCACATATATAATCACTTACAGATTCATAATCCTCCAGATCAGGAGCATCATCTCCTACAAAAAAAGCATGTTTGACAAAACTCATCTGCCCTACTCCCCAAAAAGCATGCATAAACTGTTTTGCATGTCCCGGATACATGGGCTTCATTTTAG
>CAYRRJ010000069.1:0-6554 GCA_964426645.1 uncultured Campylobacterales bacterium
GTTCATTTTTAAATTTACCTGTTATATAACTGCTCTCTTTAAAATCATCCCAATTTTCATTTAGTCTATCCTGCTTTCTTTTAGGTCCTATATACAAATCTTTGGTATTTGCAAAAGAGTCTATAAACTTCTGTTTCAACATATCCCAGTCAGCTGAACCTGCCTTTAATCCAAAAGAGTATCTTATAAAATTCTCTTTTCCGGTATTTTCATCAAGTCTTCTCACCAGATATGCAATAGCATTTGTAAACTGTTCTTTTTTTGCAGTAGGAGCATAAAGAATGATATCCGTACTGATTTCTTTGATTGCAAGTCTTGCAGACTCACTCATACCCTCCAACATCTCCATAGAATAATATTCAAGTACTCCATACTCTTTTGCCAACTCATAACAGTATGCTTGTTCAAAAAGATTATGAGATGCAATTCCAAGATTAACAAACTCTATATTCTCTTTTCTCATACCGTATTCGGCCATTATTTTAAAATTACTGTCTGTATCTATTTTTTTTGTATATGGAGTAACTTCCCAACCTCTAAGACCTGCTTCAGTCTCCTCCATTTCCATATTTGCACCCTTTACCAATCTCATTTTCAATGGTGCGCCACCGTTTTTTACCCTTTCTCTGGCAAATTCAACCAATTTTTTCTGCCACAAATGAGAATCAGGCAAATAAGCTTGAAAAACTATCCCCGCTTTAAAATCTTTAAACTCAGGTTTACTCAAAGTTCTGGTAAAAGCCTGATATGTCAAAGAGAGGTCTCTGTACTCTTCCATATCCAGATTTATAAATTTATTTTCTGTTTCTCCCTTGTCATTTGTAAAACTGTATTTTTTAGCTTGGGCAAAAATTCTACTGAGCCTTTCAACCAGTGTATCCACAGTATCTTCATAGGATAGAGGGTTGATTTGCGAAAAAAGTGTAGAAATTTTTATAGATATATAATTTACATTCGGATTTGTCAAGAGGTCAAGATATTTAAGCATCCTGCTTTCAGCTTCTTCCTCACCCAGTACAACCTCACCTATAAGATTTACATTAACTCTTGTACCTTCATCCGCTCTCTTTTTCAGATGAGCATTAAATACATCATCCTCTCCTTTTATTACAACAGTTTTTGTATCTTCTCTTATATGATTAATAAAAAGAGGAATTGAAATATCAGGGAGATAAACTCCTATATTCAGAAAAAGAAATACTAAAAATCTCTCGGGAGTCGTAAAAAATGATGCCATACCATATTTGTCAAAAAGATAAGCTATCTGGTCAGCCACCCTTTTGTTGTTTTTGGTTCTGAAACTCTGATCCATTAACTCTATAAGCAAAACCTTATCCTTTGGATTTGCCAACATTTTATTCATCTTAATATGAAACTTTTTGTCAAAATCACTTACCAACTCATTTGCTCTGTTTTGCCATCTGGCTGCCAAATCTATGGCACGATTCATCACAGCTTTGTTTTCAACCATAATTTTTCCTCAATTTTAACTTTTTTTTAAAATTTTTTTGAGTATCTTATGTCTGTACACATCAGATACACTAAGATACCCTCTTTGCCGAGAGGGTATCTACCTACTTTTTCTTGCCCAAATATGCCTCTTGAATAGTTTCGGAATTAAGAAGTTCCTCACTGCTTCCCTGATAAGTTATTTTACCAAGTTCCAAAACATATCCTCTGTCAGCAAGTTTCAGTGCTGCCTTTGCATTTTGTTCAACCAGCAACACTGTCACGCCTGATTTACTTATCTCTTTTATAGCTTTAAAAATAACCTTCACCAACACAGGAGCAAGTCCAAGACTAGGTTCATCAAGTATTAAAAGTTTTGGTTTGCTCATAATAGCCCTTCCGATTGCAAGCATCTGCTGCTCACCTCCGCTTAGAGTCCCGGCAAGTTGAGTTCTTCTCTCTTTCAGTCTGGGAAGTATTGTATAAATCCATTCCAAAATCTCTTCGTCAACTTTTTTGAGAGTATAAGCACCCATAAGCAAATTTTCTTCAACATTTAAGGTTCCAAACACCCTTCTTCCTTCAGGAGAATGACTCATTCCAAGTGCTACTATATCATGAGCTGGGGTATTTGTTATATCTTTACCATCAAAAATAATTTGACCCGAGTTTGCTTTGAGTAAACCGCTGATTGTTCTTAAAGTCGTAGTTTTTCCAGCACCATTGGCACCAAGAATAGTCACAACTTCTCCCCTGTTCACATATATATCTATACCTTTTATAGCTTTTATTGCCCCATAGCTTACATGTAAGTCTTTTACATCCAATAATTTTTCTTTGTTACTCATTACTCATCCTCATCGCTTCCGATATATGCTTCGATTACTGTAGGATCATTTTGCACAAATGACGGTTCTCCCTCACTAATCTTAGCACCGAAGTTGATTACAGTAATGTATTCACACAGACTCATTACCATATCCATATCATGTTCAATCATTAGAATTGTTACTCCACTGTCCCTTATCTTCCTGATAGTCTGTGCAAGTTCCATCGTTTCATTCTCATTTAATCCGGCAGCAGGTTCATCAAGTATCAAAAGTTTTGGCTCAGCTGCCAAAGCTCTTGCCATCTCTATCTTCCTTTGGATTCCATATGAAAGATCTCCCGCAGGTGTAGTAGCATACTCACTGAGTTTGAAAAACTCCATAAGCTCTCCTACTCTTTCCCAATTGTATCTCTCATCTTTATAGTAAGCAGGAGTCGGGATTACACCGTTGTACCATCTCTGTTTTGATTTGATATGACGACCAGACATAATATTTTCTGCGACACTCATTTCAGAAAAGAGTCTGATTGTTTGAAATGTTCTCAAAATTCCAAGTTCTGCAATCTTATGGGGAGGTGTACCTATAATACTCCTGCCTTGCCACAGAATATCTCCTTTTTCAGGTTTGTATATTCCTGTTATACAGTTAAAAAGAGTTGTTTTACCTGCACCATTTGGACCTATAATCCCGTAAATTTGTCCCTCTTTCACTTTCATAGTCAAATCATCAATTGCAACCAATCCGTAAAAAAGTTTGGTTACATTTTTCACTTCTAATAGATACTGACTCATTTTGTCCCCTTTTTAAGAAATGAAGGGATATTTCCAAATTTAACCGGCCAGATTCCTCTAGGTCTGAGTATCATTGTCAAAATCATTGCCAAACCAAATACCAAATATCTGGCTGTTTCAAATTCTCTGAATATTTCAGGCAGTACAAACATCACAAAAGTACCTATTATTACACCGGGAAGTGAAGCAGAACCACCTACCAAAACAATTGTAAAGAACATAATAGACTGCACTACATCGAAAGCCTCAGGAGAAACAGCACTGTACTGTACCGCAAACATACTTCCTGCAGCTCCTGCAATACCTGCTCCTATAACAAAAGCATACAATTTATAATATCTGACACTTATACCCATACTCTGAGCTGCTATTTCATCCTTGTTTATATAAAACATGGCTCTTCCGAATTTACTCGCATCAAGCTGTTTCATTATAAACAGTGTAATTACCAGAAGAATAAATGCCATATAGTACATATCTATCTGAGACATAAACTCATATCCGAATACTCTGACAACATCTATACCAAAAATTCCGTTTGGCCCTCCTGTCAAACCGAAAAGATCGTTTTCCAAAATCTGAATAAAAATTATATTTACACCTATCGTAGCGACAAGAAGATAATCTCCTCTTAGATGGATGATGGGTCCTGTAGTTATCAAAACTATAATCATAGGAATAATTACTGCCGGAATCCAAGTAGCCAGTATAGGCCAACCAAAATGAATATTCAAGATTGCCGTTGTATATGCTCCTATTCCAAAAAATGCAGCATGTCCCATATTAAATGCACCGGCTCTACCCAAAATGATATCCTGCGAAAATGCAACTACAGAAAAAATCAAAAATGTTGTTCCTATTGCAAGCCATGCCGAATCAACCAAAAACGGAAAAACACCCATCACCAGCATAAATCCCAAAGCTATTAAGTTTGTTTTGTTCATTTAGTCGCCTCCTCTCTTTGAAAACAAATTTCCAAAGAAATTTTCAATGCTGAAGCTTCTACTTCGGAGAAATAAAGATTAAGTAAATTTTTCATCATACCTTCTCCGCTACTTTCTCACCAAGTATTCCGGTCGGTCTGAAAATCAACACAACTATAAGCAGTGTAAAAGTAAATGTTTCAGCCCACGAACTTGATATATATCCGCTTATCAAAGCATTGAAAAGTCCCAGCATCAACCCGCCAAACATCGCTCCGGGAATATTTCCTATGCCTCCTATAATTGCGGCTACAAATGCACTCAAACCATACATCCAACCCATGTCAAATGTAATTCCTCTGTAATAGATACCTATAAACAATCCTGCAACCGCACCCAAAGATGAACCTATGATAAAAATAATCATTATAATTTTATTAACATTTATACCCATCAGTTTAGCTGCATCTTGGTCTATCGCAGTTGCTCTTATGGCTGTTCCCATTTTTGTTCTGTTTATAAAAAGATAAAGAGCAACCATCAAAACCGATGAAATACCCAAAATCATAACCTGAGTAAATGTTATAACAACTCCGTTATACTCCCATATAGTAGATGGAAAAAGATTTGAAGGAAATATTTTCATATTTGGTCCCCAAATCAACATGATGGCATTTTGTATAACCAATCCGGCTCCCAATGCAGAAACAACTGCACTGAGTCGTGGTGCCGTTCGTAAAGGCCTGTAAGCAAGGCGTTCAAGAAGAACACCAACTATCGCAATCAACAGTGCAGTTACTACAAAAACTGTAAGCACTGTTATAACCGAAGTTGTTCCTTCGGCAAAAATCTGCGTATAAATCGTAAGTCCAGCAAAGGCCGAGAGGGCCACGAGGTCCCCGTGGGCGAAGTTTATAAGCTTCATAACCCCGTAAACCATCGTGTAGCCCAATGCAACCAATGCATATAAACTTCCTATTGTCAAACCATTGACAAGTTGTTGAAGAAATATATCCATGGTCTTACTTTCTTAATTGTTTATGATTTTATAACTGTTATCCGCCTGGATTTCATATACATTAAATTTGGTATTTACTCTTTCACCTTTCTCGTCAAATGACACAGGACCTGTAATTCCGGGGAAATCTTTTAACTGGTGCAAAAAGTCACTGATTTTTTTGGTATCAAAAGATTTTGTCTGCTCAACTCCGTAAAGGATTGCTCTTAATCCGTCAATATTCATAAGAGTCCAAATTGAAGCCGGCATTTTTCCATATTTGGCTTTGTAATCTTTTAAAAACTGCTTGGCTATATCATAAGGCAAAAATTCAGGAGTAGGAAAGTTTATAAGAATAGTTCCTTTTGCACTGCTTCCTGCTAGCTTTATAAAATCTGGATTGTCATTTGAATCACCACCGACAAAGTCTGCTTTTATACCTAATTGCTGCTGCTGTGCTCTCAAGAGTCCACCATCAGTGTAGTATCCACTAAAGTAAATTACATCAGGCTTTAAAGATTTGATTTTTGTCAAAATTGCGGTAAAATTTTGAGTACCTGATTTTATTTTGCCTTTGTATATCAAATTTCCGCCTTCTTTTTTTATAGCTTTTTCAACAGAATCTGCAAGTCCTGTAGAGTAGCTTGAATAATCTGATAAAATTGCAATTCTCTTATAGCCTTTGTCTTTTACCAGATATTTTGCAGTAAAATCCGCTTGTGCACTGTTTTGGAATGAATTTCTGAAAAATGTCCAATACTTGTGTTTTGTCAGAGTATCACTTGTACCGTCACTTGTCTGAAGTACTTTATTTCTATAATATGTAGTCTGAGCAGCTTCTGTAGCTCCTGAAGTATATGAACCAATTACAGCCATAACTCCGGCATTTACCAGTTTTCTTGCACATATTGCCGCTTTTTGGGCTTTTCCCTCATCATCACAACTCACAACCTCAATCTTCTTTCCCAATACTCCGCCTTTTGCATTGTACTGGTCAACAATGAGTCTGACACCATTGTCAATACTCTGTCCCTCATTTGCATATTTTCCCGTAATAGGAGCCTGTACACCTATTTTAACTACATTTCCAGCACTTACTGCTGTAACCAATGCCGTACAAACTGCTATAGAAGCAGCTATTTTTGGAAGCATCTTTTTCATTCAATCTCCTTTGAATTTGACTTAGAAGCCAATACCTGAAGGCATTGGCTATAAAGTTTTGCAAAAGTGACATAATCACTTTTGCAAAACTCTTTCTATGACATATGCTCCTATAGAATACTCCCCTATATCTTCAACCTCTACTATCCTTCCTCCTATAAATTTAGATTTCAAATTTGGAAATTTTTCCACTATTTCATCAAAACTGTTTATAATAACCGGAATTCTTATATTAAGTTTTTTTCTGGCAGTAGAAGATAAATCCGAATAAAAAGCCAAAACTCCGTAATCCAAAGATGAATTTTCTTCTTTGGATGTATTTAACATCTTACAAATCCTCTCAATCTCATAGGTATATTCACTCTTTGGATTTCTTATTCCGTTAACTATAGAGATAATTACC